>JASFIX010000128.1:0-8849 GCA_050122435.1 Desulfobacterales bacterium | reverse complement strand
ATCTTTTTGGCGGGGGTCGATACGTATTTGAAATTATCCTCGATATTTTTTACGATGATCGCACCGGCCCCAACAATAACTTTGCTGCCAATCCTCAGATTCGGAATAACCACGCTCGAGGCGCCAATAAAAGTTAACGCCCCCACCTGAACATTTCCCATCAAACTTACTGACGGCGCTATATGGCAATAAGGCCCCACCCGACAATCATGCTCGACAACCGTGCGGGTATTGATGACTACGTGATCCTTTATATCGGCTTCCGGATTAATGATCGCTCCGGCACATATTTGGGCGGTGGGTGCAATGGTCGCCGATGTTGAAATTACGGCTGTCGGGTGTATAAACCCCGTGACCTCAAAATCGATATCGCGGCATATTTCAGCGAACTGCATGCGGATTGCGGGATCCGTGACGGCGATTACCGCAAACTCGGCCTCATTTTTCAACTCTGCAAGCTGTTCAATCGGGCCGATGACCCGGCAGCCAAGAATTTCCCTGCCTGCTGCTTTCGGGTCGTCATCCAGGACGCCAACGACTTTTGCACCGCTCAACTGTAGATGGTCAATGACCACCTTGCAGTGCCCACCTGCTCCCAGAAGAACGACTTTACTCATGATGGATAATCCAGAATCTTGTTTAACAACTTTTCGTTGATTTTAATCTCGGCAAGGACCGAGGCAATCCGCTCCCCGGCATAGCCTTCACCATAAGGGCTTTGAATGTCTATTAATGACGCCTTAAATTCCGCTGAGAGGGCCTTCTCAACAGCGGATACAATATTATCTCTTTTATGAGATACGTTAATTACATTGCTCGCTCTCTCGCGGTTTCTCTGTCTGTTTCCTATATTTACTACCGGTGTCTTGAAATAAGGGGCCTCGATAATACCGCTACTTGAATTTCCGATAAGACAGCGAGTATATTTTAATAGACTCAGATAGTCAATTCTGGGCACCGTTTTATACATCCTGAACTTATTGTTGGTTTTGTGGGTCTCATATTCTGTAATGATGGCCCGACCCCCTGCATCCGCATTCGGATATATAATGATGCATTTCATGCCGATGGCCTTTAAGGCCGATATGGTTTCACGAATTTGCGCGCGTACATTCTGCTCCGTCGTGACCGGATGCTGAACGGTCAATAAAAATTCTTCGTCAGGTGCAAGCCCGTATCTTTCGAAAAGGACTTTTTTATCGACGAGTTCGGATTTTCTGATCTCGTCCACACCCGGTGCACCAACCATGAAAATGCGCCAGGATTCCTCTCCCATTTTTCTAATACGCTCTGCGCTGGTTGGACTTGCCGGGAAGTGTATGTGCGCAAATTTCGTTGTCGCATGCCGGATCGATTCGTCAATGGAACCGGATACATCTCCTCCATGAACATGCGCTACAGGGATATTCATATGGGCGGCGGCTATCGCACCTGCAAGTGTATGCCCCAGGTCTGTGAGTGTGAGAAAGATGTCGGGCTGAATTTTTTGCAAAGCCACGGCAATTTCAATTATGTTTTCGCCGAGGGCGACAGACATATCATAACCGGTATCTCCCTTCTGCACCACCTGCGTATTATATGCGATCGTGAACCCATCCCGCTCGATAAGATCGGCGCTACGGCCGTATTCCTCCATCAGGTGCATGCCGGTAACAATTACATCAAGGGACAATCGCGGATGTTGCTGGATTGCCTCGAATATGGTTCTTGAAAGACCGAATTCGGCTCTTGTGCCCGTTACAACGGCGATTTTCCTCATTTCACAAAGTCTTCCGGATTAACCAGTTGGTCCTTAAACGCACGTCTTTTTGTCTTTTTGCCGATAACTTCAAAAAACAAAAGTGGACTCATGCCCGTACCCGGTCTCTTGACCGTGATATCCCCCTCACCCAAAACAGACCCTTTCGGAAGATCCCGCGCATACACAATGCTTTTTCGGGCAACACCGGCGGTATCATTTTCACTGGCTGTCGGCATTTTTTCCGAAGTGCCTCTAGCCGCCTCTACATTTCTTATCTGCCGGACCATGCGCTCTAATTCGTCTGGAAGGATAGAGGCCTCATGGTCAGGTCCGGGAAGTGTTCGATCAATTGTAAAGTGCTTTTCCAAAACGCAAGCTCCAAGCGTCACCGCCATAATTGGGGCCTCTGTTCCCAGGCTATGGTCCGAATATCCTACCGGACAATCAAGCTCTTTGATCATGCGGGTCAAGGCATTCATGTTGATTCGATCAAAAGGGCAGGGATATTCTGTGGTACAATGTAAGAAGATGGTCTGTTGGCAACCTTCCCGCACAAAAAACCGGTATGCCGCTTTGACCTCATCCAAGGTGGCCATGCCCGTTCCAAGAATGATCGGCTTTCCCGTTCCCGCCAGATATTTCAGCACCGGAAGATTGAGGAGATCTCCCGAACCCACTTTGTGTGCTACAACGCCCATACGGTCAAGTATCTTGTATTCATTGACGCCCGAATGTGATGTGCACATAAAAATGAGGCCCTTTTCTTCGGCATGGGTTTTTAAACGTGCAATCTCCGATTCCGTCAAAGCCAATTTCTTGAGCATCTCTATTTGGTTTTCACTATTGCCGAGCTGTTCGCGCTGGTACTTCGCAAGACCAGTTTCGGAAGTCGTAACATTGGGTGGATCAAAAAACTGAAATTTTACAGCATCCACTCCGGCTTCTGCTGCAACATCCACCAGCCTCATGGCCAGATCCATATCCCCGTTGTGGTTAACACCCGCCTCGGCAACGATGAAACACGGTTCGCCGTAACCGATTTTTTTCCCTCCGGCATTCAACGTAATTCGATTAACCTTCTGATGGCGTTGTTCCAATATCAGTCTTTCTGCCAGCATCAAGTCCTGTTGGTTGTCGATGTTAACGAAGGTCTCATCTGGACATATGTAAGGAAGACAATTTCCTTTGTACCAATCACCATGCGAGAGAATCAATTCCTTTCCAGCAATGTAGATCTGACCGTTGTGCCAAAAAACCTGAGGCAAGTCCTGCCTCCGGGTGGCAATTTTGTCTGAGTCAAACATCAAGTGCAGTCGACCGCCTGTGATTTTTTTGGCCCAAAAAGGATTGAATGAATGGGGGGCATACACGCCGCTCACGACAGCATGCGCATTTTCATCAAAAAAAAGAGCGATGGCGCCGTCAATATCCTCTACCCGACGGAGCGGAGTTGTGGCTTGGAGCAGGATAATGTTATCCGCGCTGATGTTCTTTTCCTTCTTTAACCAGGAAATCCCATGCCGTAAAGCCTCAAGTGTCGGTGATTCATCCGCTGAGAGGTTTGCCGGCCTGTCAATAATTGAGGCTCCGTAAGCTTTGGCCACATTTTTAATCTCAGCATCATCCGTTGATACGAACACACCATCGATGTATTTCGATGCCAGCCCCTGTTCGATTGTATAGGCGACCAGGGGTTTGCCGGCCACATCGACAATATTTTTTCTGGGTATACCCTTACTGCCGCCCCTGGCGGGAATGATGGCCCAGATATTGTTCCTTTTATATGACATGCGAGGAATCTTTTAGGCGATCCTTTAAATAGATCTTCTCAATGATGGTTTATTGATAATCAGGCCTGATGACTTTCGTATCTTCGGATATCTCTTTGAGTTCGACCATTCTTCGTTCCGCATCAGACTTAAAGGCTGCTACACAAATCCGGAGTGTTTCAATCGCATCGTGCAATGCGGTGATGGGTTCCTTGTGGTCCCTGATACACTCGAAAAAGTGATTGAGCTGATCAACATAGGCATCTGGTGTAAACTCTAATTCAAATTCTTCCCACTCTCCCCTGTCGGCGGTGAAAAGACGGACGAGCCCGCGCTCAGCATCCCAAAGGACAGTACCTTTTTCTCCAATGAATTCAGCTTCTTTTCTTAAAACCCTTCCAAGAAGATCTATTTGAATCGCACCCAGGCTTCCATTTTGAAATTCAAGATTGATGATTGTCATATCTTCAGCATCCATCTCAAGATTGCTGAGTTTTTTGTTGATGCAACCAACTGCTTTTACATCACCCATCATCCACTTGATATAATCAGTCGCGTGACTTTCTTCGAGCAGCGCTCCTCCCCCGAGATCCCGGTGCGAAAGGAAGAATTCTCTATAATCCTCCCAAGGATGCCAGTCAGGGAGGTAGAGGCTGATAATCGTTCTTGCCGAATAAATTTTTCCCAGTATTTTAGAGTCGAGTATCTCTTTAATTTTTTTTATGGGTTCGCAAAAACGGTAGACATAACCGACCATGACAGCCAGACTCTTTTTCTGTGCTTTGCGTTCGATTTCATCAAGCCCCTTTAGGTCCATTGATAGTGGTTTTTCACAGAAAACATGACACCCCTTGTCAACTGCCCTTGCCAGAATATCTGTGTGGCTGTTAGGTGGTGTGCATATGAAAACAACATCGAAATCTTCTTTAAACGCTGCGACATAATCTTGATATCCCCGTACCGCCGGATAAATTTCTCGCACCTCTTCCAGTCTCGTCTTTTGCTTGTCACAGACAATAATATCTCTTATCCCTGAATCTAAAAGCAATCCAAAATGTCTTTTCCCGATAGAACCCATACCTACAATCAGAATTTTCATTTATCTATTTATCCTCTCTTAGCCCAACTGATATGAATAGATCCTAAGTATGCAAAAGCGTTTTCTTAATTTTCTTTCCCTGAATAAAGGAGATATATCTGATCATATAAGGGTTTGGCTATTACGGGTGTATTATCTCCTATTACCAGTTTAAAGCGGTCGATCCGTCGCTGTAATTCTTCCAGAGAAATTCCCGGATAACGGTGGCGATGAAATTCTGGCGGAGCATGCGTGCCGGGCAGATACGCTTTTACCCGCTTTACGACGCGGACCGATGACGGCCGTAAATCCGTGCAAAGCGGCACGGCACGCCAGAAGCAGCTTTGGGTCGAGCTCTCGAACCTGTAACTCAACAGGTATTGGAAGCGTCGTTTTGGTGTCCGTCATACCGCAAATAAATTCCTAATTATATTAAAACTTTAAAAATTAATTAAAATATTTATTTATGTCAAGATTAGAAACCAGCTATTAAAACATGCCATTTTCAATCAAAGGTCTTTGAAATTCAAATTCGATTTTACATTCACGCGATCTGCCACCATATTTTTATTTGTTTTCAACAGGTCAATCAATCTACTGTCGCATTTCAAGCATCAGTGTCTGTCTGATCGCCAAATCAATGCTCAAGGCAATGGGTCACTTGCGGTAAACGATTTAACTATCTTGGACTAATTTGAAATATAACGTTCGATAACTGCTCAACTTTCACGTTGTGGCTATTGCCAAGTAATTGCTTAAACTGCAGTAGCTTGGCTTCAAGCGCATCTAGTGAAATTCCAGGATAGCGATGCCGTTGGAATTCAGGACGATTGTGGGATCCCGGCAGACGCGACTTTATCCCTTTCGCCAGGTGCAACCCCAGGGTAAGGACCCATCGCTCCAACCGTTTTTTTAACGCCACGTGATCAGGGGGTACCCATTTTTGCGAAATCGTTTGGATGATATCAATCATCCGTTCGCAGGCCAGCGGCCCGTCTTGCGCAGATAGATAATGCTGAATTAAAGCCCGGCGTTCGTCGCCGTCAGCCGCGCTGACTTCACCCTTCAGCACATTTTTCAGAAGATTTGTAAGCTGCTCAACATCATAACATTCATGGCTCATTTTATTGGGCAACACGTAGAAACCATAATCGTAATCCTCATTGACAACTGCGCGATAGGAGATGGCGGGAACACCCATCATATATGCTTCCACACCCGTCGTACATCCGTTATGAATGACGGCTTTGGTCGCCATCAGCCAGGGAACCACGTTACCCTCGTTGGTGACATGCACGCGTTCACACCCGGACGCAATATGGTTGTAAATATCTTGATTTTCAGTCGGATGCGGCCGCACGACAAACTGCGTGTCGGGAATGGCTTTCTCCAGTTGGGGAATCAATTGTTGAAAACACTCGAAAACCGCCTGTTTGTGATCCCGCAAGCCTTCAGCATATTCACGGCTCATACCGCGTGCCGCTCGTCCGAACACTGCTTTTTGACCGGGTTTTTGCACCGGCTTAAAAAGATTCATGTCTGGGCCATAGGCATTGACATGATTAAAATTGGTATTGATCAGGATGAAATCACCATATTTTCTGTGAATCCGATTGACCTCTTTTTCATAAAACGCCCTCAGTTCCGGTCGCAACATGTCACTGCGAGGATTTCCTGTGATGTGAATTGGGATATTATCGGGCAGATGTGCGTACTGACGCCACAGGTCCGCATTATCCTGACCCCAGGCAAACAGATGCGATACATACCGAATAGAGCGAGTGTCCAATCGGCGCGAGAAATATGTTTCAGCCGGAAGATGCACCAGAGCCTCCTCATCCCATGTGATGATTTCATGACCGAATTTTTTGGCCACCCGGAAAAACAACAAACTGCGAATCGTCATGCTCTTGGAAAGATAAATGCTTCTTGGAAAAGCATCGATGTTAAATTCCATCTCCCGGCGGGAACCGATTATCGATGAGAACCCACGCTCGGCTGCCACACAGGCCAGCAACAGCTTGGGATCGAGCTCGCGAACCTGGTTTTCCACAGGAATTAACAGTAATGGCTTTTTGATCGTCATATCTTAATTGACCTCCGGCTAAACGCTCAATCAATCAGCCTGTTTTAATAGATAAGGGCGCTGGGTTACCACCGGCAATGTCACCTCCCCTTTTGATACGAGATGCTCGGCCAGGCTCCAGTCATAAGGATTATTGACATCAAACCCCTCATATTCGCCTGTAAAAAAGGGGATTAAAACATTTCCTGCAATCGTTCGGTCTTGCAGAACAACTCGTGTCCAGGCAATTTCCAGGCTGGCATTTTGCACATAGACTTCAGGCAATGATTGATACTGGCTGCTGTGCCAGGGTTGCTCCGCCGGACCCATGGGTAAAAGCGGCGTCATCCGTTTTCCCCGAACTACCCACATCTTGCCGGGATGCTGTTGGCATTTCTCAATGGCGCGCAGTGAATCAACGCCGTCTTCCGCCAAAAATTCCTCCCAGGCTCGGCGGATGGTCTCGGGTTGTCGAAAAGGACTGGTGGGCCGCAAAATGCTAAAGCAATCATATTGGCGATCTTCTTCCTGCAATCTCTTTAAGGTGTATTCCAGCCATTCGATGTCGGGAGACACATCACCGGCCAATTCAGTTGGACGCAAAAACGGCACCTCTGCACCGTAATAGCGAGCGATTTCAGCATATTGCTCGGAATCGGTGGAAACGATCACATCGGTGAAAACCCCGCTTTCCAGGGCTGCTGTAATCGTATACGCCATAACCGGATGGCCGCCAAGCGGGCGAATATTTTTATCCGCAACACGCTTTGAGCCGGATCTTGCCGGAATCAATGCGACGATTGTGGGTTGTTTTTCAGACATAAATCACGCACAAAATTAACCACGAAAGCACGAAGTAACAAAAACACGAAAGAAGAAAATAAACAAAGGTTTCGTGCTTTCATTAATTTCGTGATTTCGTGATTGCTTTTTTTACCAATACTTCCCTTTTTCTCCAAAATCGGTGTTCTCTGTGAACTCTGCGGTAAAATCTACTTACCAGGCGGTAAATCCGCCGTCCACAACGAGTTCGATGCCTGTCACATAGGAAGACGCGGAAGATGCCAGAAAAAGCAACGGACCGCTCAAATCGGAAGCTTCTGCCATTTTACCGAGCGGAACGCGCTCACAAAACTTGCGCTTGAATTCCGGGTCCTGATCACCCAAGACGCCGCCCGGCGACAAAGCATTCACCCGCACCCCGCAAGGTGCCCACAAAGTTGCCAGATAGCGGGTCAAGTTCACCGCAGCGGCTTTTGATGCGCCATATGCTGGTGGTTTAAGAAAGGGAGGATCGCATTCAATGTGATCGTAAAAACGCGAGTCAGGCGCTACGCTGGCATAAAGCGAGCCGATGTTGATAATTGATCCCTGACCCGCTTTGACCATCTGGCTGCCAAACACCTGGGTAACTAGAAAAAGCCCCAGGGCATTAACCTCAAATACTTCGCGGTTTAACTCGAAAGGGATTTCTTCCAGGCAACACGATTGAGCCGGCAGTCCGGGTGGTTGATCTATACCGGCATTATTCACCAGGATCGCAGGGACGCCAAAAGTATCCAGGCATTTTTGACACGCGGCCTCAATGGCTTCACGGTCAGTGACATCTGCAAATGCCAGCTGCAAACGACTTTCATCAAAAAGGTTTTGCAGCTTTTTAAAGGCTTCAGATGCTTGCACATCCGGGTGATCCAGGGCAAAGACGCTGGCACCAGCCTTAAGCAGGGTATCGATCCAAATAGGTCCTAATTTGCCCAATGCGCCGGTAACAACTGCGATTTCTCCTTTTAAACTGAAAAGATCCTTCAAGACGCAGCTGCCTCCGGCCACTCCTGGGCACCATTTAAAACATCATATGTGATATCATCATCTTCGGACAGGGACTTTATTGTAACCCGACCAATTACTTTTTCTATTTCATAGGGGGGGAGTCCATCTCCGGGTGACTTCAAAGCCAGGTCTTCACGTCGCAGGGTGTAGCCTTCGGGTAAATCGCGAGCGGCGACGATTTTTTTGCCCATCTTAATGATGGGGTTAACTTCGGTTTCATAGGTCCGCTTGACGCCATCGCCTATGGCAACTTTCGTTCGCTGCAGATCACGCACCATCTTTTTGAAACCGATGGGCTCCAAAGAAAAAGCATGATCGGTGCCTTTCCAGGTGTGGTTCAGCGTAAAATGTTTTTCGACAATACGG
>JASFIX010000127.1:0-8884 GCA_050122435.1 Desulfobacterales bacterium | reverse complement strand
AAACCGGGGGAGGGCAATTTTGGGAATCCGTGTATGTGATAATGATTTGGTAAATAAGGGAACTCTAATTTCCCGATCCCGAACCTGATACGCCAGTTCGTCTTTGCTGTAAGTGTCTTTTATTTTTTCCCATTCCTTGATGGAATCCAGGGTCTCATTTTTCAGCGTCGCTTCAGCTTTTTCAATCTCGTCTTTAAGTCTTGAAACCAGCTTTGGAGATGCTTCAGTTTCATCATTTGCGCCGGTGTATGCATATGTTTCTTTTAAGTGCCAGACTTTTCTAAGATTTTGGGCCTGTTCGCGTGTTTGCTGGTGATACTTTCTGATCGCATCAGCGATTTCAGAAAGGTAGCGGGTCCGTTCCTGGGGAATGATGATCGTCTTTGATGAGGAGGTCCGGGTTTTAGGTCTTGGCAAGCTGGCCTTGAATTTAACACCGGTTTTTTCAGCAATATTATCAAGTACTGCATGATAAAAGGAGGTGACCCCATCGTCATTAAATTTGGAAGCAATAGTTCCAAATACCGGCATTTCTTCAGGATCCATATCCCATAATTTTTGATTACGCTGGACCTGCTTGCGAACATCACGTACGGCATCATCTGCACCGCGTTTCTCAAATTTGTTGACGACCACCAGGTCTGCAAAATCGAGCATATCAATTTTTTCAAGCTGAGTGGCAGCACCGAATTCGCTGGTCATGACATAGATGGATAAGTCAACCAGATCGATTATACTGGAATCTCCCTGTCCGATACCGGCGGTTTCAGCAATGACCAGGTCATAACCGGCTGCCTGTGCCACCTCAATGGCTTCCGGTAGCGCAGCCGGTAATTCTGTTTGGGATCGTCTTGTCGCCAGAGAACGAAAATAAACCCTTGGATTGCTGATCGTATTCATCCGGATGCGGTCGCCTAAAAGTGCCCCGCCGGTTTTTCGCCGGGATGGGTCACAACTGATGATGGCAATTTTAACATCTTTAAGATCATGCAATATCCGTAATATCAACTCATCGGTCAGAGAAGATTTTCCGGCTCCACCTGTACCCGTAATGCCGATAACCGGGGCTTTGTGGCTTTTTAGTTTCTGCGCCAGCTGGTCTCTGATCGCTTTGAAGTTCCCGTTTTCTTGGGCCCGGGCTTGTTCGGCGGCACTAATCAGCTTGGCCACCAGAAGCGGATTGTTGGCGTCCAGCTTCGCTAAGTCAAAATTGTTGTTTTTGACGGTCGGAAAATCGATGGTCTTGACCATGTGGTTAATCATTCCCTGAAGGCCCATGCGGGCACCGTCTTCAGGTGAATAAACTTTGGTGACGCCATATGCTTCCAGTTCTTTGACCTCCTCCGGTACAATTACTCCGCCGCCACCGCCGAAAACTTTGATTTGCGACGCCTTCTTTTCCTTGAGTAGGTCAATCATATATTTAAAAAATTCCACATGGCCACCCTGATAGCTAGATACTGCCACGCCCTGGGCATCTTCCTCTATGGCTGCCTCCACGATTTCCTGAACCGATCGATTGTGCCCGAGATGAATCACTTCTACGCCGGTGTCCTGGAGAATCCTGCGCATGATATTAATGGCGGCATCATGGCCGTCGAAAAGAGAGGTTGCTGTGACTACCCGTATATCGTTCTTGGGTTTGTATACCTCGACTTCCGTTGTCATTTTACCTCCTTAAAGTCGAATAAAAATCTTTGTTGATGTCAACAGGCGAATATAAGTCGAAGACATAAGGGTATTGATTACAGCACTTACGATCATTTCTTTCCACTGGCAAACATTCCAAAAATGATGTCGGTTTGCAACTGAATATAATCTTCAATGCTGTAATGGTGGCCTAGATACCACCGCCGGAAGGTCCACATATGCCCTAATATAACAATATTGTGGGCGGCCAGTTCAAGATTGTTTTCACTCAGTCTTATCTGGTCGTCGGAACGGGCGATGCCGGCAAGCGCTTCCACGAAAAGACCGGTGATGCGAAGTTCATTTTCCAGCACCCGTTTTTGCCACTGGGACGGCAGGGACTGGGTTTCCTGGTAGATCAATAGAATAAAATCACTCATCCGGTGGCATACCATAAAGTATTCATGGAGGATTTTCGCCAATGCCTCTTTGCCTCCGGCCGCCTGAGACATGGCTGCGCTCACACCGCGTTCCACTTCTGCGTGGATCGATTCGCATACCATGTACAGTATATCTTCCTTTGACGCGAAATATTCATAAAGAGAGCCGATGGAAAACCCGGCTGCGCTGGCAATCTGACGGGTTGTGGTTTTATGAAATCCCTTATCGATAAACAGCTGTACGGCTGCATCGGCGATCTGTCGTCGTCTGCGATCCACCAGCTCCGGATCTTTGACCTGGGTGGGGATATCTTTTGTGCGGTTCAGTTCTTCCATTTCAAATATTTGATATTATAATGTATTTATTTTCAGTGGCAATATATTCGGCTATCTGAACGAGCGCTCAATCGATAAAATAGCACGTCTTATTTTTACTTGTCAAGTTATTCGCCGGACTACCTTATTATTTAATTTAACCTATTGAAAAAATATATAAAAATAGCTATTTGGAATTAGATTTTTGATATCTGCTGAGATTCTTATTGTTGGCGGAGATTTAATCAAGAAGAGGTGCATGAGTGAGCGCTCGCTCACGGAAATAAATTCCTGATATGATGACAAATGATTTTACTGATTCTTTTTTTAGCATTATAATTTTCGGCTCATACGAGGTTATAAATTCGTGACTTTTTCAATTTAGTTGACTTGATTCTTGGTGACTTTGGTTGGTTCCAACTCAATGACCCGCATCGATTTCCATTTACCCCCCCGAAACCTTACATAGAAGGTTACGCCGAGGGAGATAATATACATTGTCGCAAATACCCAGGCTACCATCAGACCGGATCCAATTATTTCTATTGCCAGATACACCGGGAGGATTAATACCAACACGGATAGGATTACTGTCGTGATCATTACATATCGCGTATCGCCGGCTCCTTTGATAGCGGAACAAAAAATAATATTCATGGTATCGAACAGGCAGTAGATTGCAACAAAGCGCAGGAGAATGACGCTGTAAGCGTAAATTTCTGCAAAGCTCTTAGGGTCTGCCTGGTGCGCAAAGGGATCTATGAATATATTCGGCACCAGTACGTATGCTGCTGCAATACTGGCCATGTATATAAAGGTAAGATGAAAGCCGGAGTATACTGCTGTTTGGGCGAAATTTGGCTTTTGCGAACCCAGATACTGGCCGACCAGTACAGAAATCGCAATGCCGCAACCGATCATGGGCATGAAGGCCAGCGTGTTTATATTGAATGCAATATTGGTTGCTGCCAGGCTGGCGGTTCCCAAGCGGCCCACAACAAGCACAAAACCCGTAAATCCGGCTATTTCCAGAAAAAACTGCATACCCGAAGGAAAACCGAACCGCAAAAGACGACCAAAAAGGTCCTTTTCAAACCGCCATCCTTTTTTGGTATGATAAATGCTGTTTTTCTTACCAGAGAACAACAATGTAAAAAACACCAACAACGAAAATACGCCGGCCACCACCGTCGCAATGGCGGCGCCTCGAATTCCAAGCTCCGGAAAACCCCAGTGACCAAATATGAGGGCATAGTCCAAAACCAGATTTACGACAGTGGTCGCAGCGTTTACCCACATCACGGGCCAGGTTTTCCCCCGACCGCTATAAAATCCGGATAGCGCGAAGGAGCCAATATAAGCTCCGCCTCCCACACACATAATCTGGAAATAGATTATTTCATGTGCCTGAATCGAGGGACTATGACCGATCAGCCTGAACACCGGCCCAGCCAGAGGAATGACGCACAGCATGCAAAGCCCGCCCAATAGAGATATATAGATTGCCTGCCAGAGGGCCGGGCCGATACGATGGTAACGCTTGGCTCCGTAATATTGAGCTACAAAGGTGCTGACATAGCCCGCTGTCCCCATGAATACACTGATGATGGTAAAACTAAGCATGCCCGCCGGCATCGCCGCAGCAATGGTTTCCGGTGAATACCATGTCAGAAACATGCGATCGACAAAGTGCTGTACCGACCAGGTGGCGGTGCTCAAAATTAATGGTATCGCAACGACAAGTACTTCCCGGTAACCGCCATTGGTGTTCCATCTGTTTTTAACGTTCTGCATGCTCAGTATCTCTTGAAATCAAAGCGATAATGATATGGTATTTGCCGACTCTGTTACGCGGACTGATCAGACGAGAGCAAGGGAATGGGTGGACTGCTATGGTCGGTAAGTCAGTATCATCCAGGTGATTTTTCGTACAACCATTAGGTTATAATTTTAACAACCGGGCAGCATTTTCACCCAGAATCATTCGTTTGGCTTTTTCAGTAATATGCAAGCCCTGCAGGGCGGTTATATTCTCTTTGATGGTGGGCACTGCCGGCCAGTCGGAGCCATATATCACTTTATGCGCAATGCGCTCGAGTTCCGGAAAGTAATTTAATAGATTTTGCGGTGGCAGTCCGGAAACCTCCATGTAGACATTTTTATGAATCCGGGCCAGGGTCAGCGCTTTTTGGTACCAGAACGGGCGTCCGCTGTGAGCCTGGAGCAGTTTGAGTTTGGGAAAATCCACCGCCACATCATCCAAGTAAAGGGGGTCTCCATATTTCAGCCGGGCGCCGCTGAATATAGAAGAGCCGATATGCAGCAATACCGGGATGTCCAGCTCCTGGGCTTTGGCGTATAACGGATAGATTTTGGTCTCATTGGGATAGAAATGCTGATAGGTCGGATAAAGCTTTAAGCCCCTGAAGCCCTGATGACGCACCAATTCCTCTAATTCATCAACCGGTCTTTCGGATGTGTTTGGGTCAATGCTGGCAAAGGGTATCAGGCGTGAACTGTGGGAGCAGAATTGGCCCACATCCTCATTGGCAGCGATTCCGGAAGTGATGGGCGCCAGTTCGGCCAGGATCACAGCATAATCGATACCGGCTTCATCCATCAGCCCCACAAAGGCTTCCGGTGAAGAATAGGTCTCAAGCATCCAGTCCAGGCGTTCTCCCCACCCTTGCTGCAGAAGTTCCGTATAATCGGGTGTGCGGCTGCGATAGTAAGCGGTATGGACATGAAAATCGATAATCATGATTCACCACCTGTTTTGACTTTAATTCTGGCGCAGGCATAATTACAATTCTGGCAAATTCCACCGTGATGCTGACGCAACTGGAGATAGCTTGTGTCCAGCTTGTTTTTGAAAAAGTAGTGTCGGTTGCATACCCGACAATAGCCCCTCAGATATAAGGGATCCATTTCCTTGGCTTGACGCTCCATGACTTGGTCCTCTGGATGATTTTTTTTCATATGGTTCAATTATCGATATGCAGATCCGAATTATCGGTTAACCGAAAACCTGCCCATCGGTTTTACGACGGCAGAAGCGGATCCGGCTGTTGCCGTTCCCGATCGATGGCGTAGCGCCTGGCGGCGGTTAGCGCTTTAACGGCAATCAGCGTGTTCTCGAAAAAAGGCATGTTCAAGCCATCGACCTCTTTGAGCCATCTCTGCTTAACTTCGCCTCCCAACGCCACCGTATAAAGCGGCTTTTCGGGATGAAGCGCCTTTGCTTTCTGGTAGATCTCACGAATACCGTCAAAATCGGCGTTTGCCAGAGCCAGAAGGATAACCATCACGGCATCCACATTCTCGTCATCCAAAACAGAGAGAATGCCCTCTTCGTGGGTGAGACGGTTTCCGGATCCCAGGGCTGCCCAAAGATCAAGTGGATTCATTGGCGGCTGCCACTCCGGTAGAAACTTTTTAATGCGTTCCTGAGTCCGGGGGCTGAATTCAGCCTGCACAAAACCACGCGCTTCTAACTCATCGGAGGCCATCACACCGTTGGCGCCACTAAAGGTCACGATTCCGACCCGATTTCCCTGTGGCAGCGGCTGGTATTGAAATGCTTTCATATACTCTAAAAATTCCTCCAGATCATAAGCACGCGTAATGCCGTATTGTCGATAGGCATAATCAACGATGGTGTCGTCCAGGGCAAGGGAGCCGGTATGCGAGGCCGAGGCTTTGGCGCCTGCTTTGGTCCGACCGGGTTTTAACACTAAAATCGGCATATCCGCTTTGGCCTTATTGGCAATTGAGAAAAAGCGGCGGGGATTGTGCATCCCTTCCAGATGCATCGCCATCATGCTGCTTCCCGGGTCTTTCCAGGCCCACTCCAGATAGTCACTTTCGTCCAGATCGATCTTGTTTCCAAATATGACGCTTTTGCCCACACCGATGCGCTGAACCGTTCGTGCCATCACCTGATCGGCCACTGCGCCGGCAAAAATCCCGGATTGGCCGCCCAATGCAATGGAGCCGTCCTCCCAGTTTTCAAACAGAATGAAGCTGGCCACCAGATTCTGGTCCATGTTGATGAATCCGATAGAGTTGGGTCCCATGCAGCGGACGCCGGTTTTTCTGATCAATTCGGCCAGTTTTTCCTGCTCTTTTTTGCCTTCTTCTCCGACTTCGGCAAAACCGGCAGATATGATTACAGCAGCTTTGACACCTTTCTTGGCGCAATCTTCAAACAGGGTGGGTACAAACTTGCCCGGTAGAAGAAAGAAAACCAGGTCGATGTCAGCAGGCACATCCAATATCTTGGGGTAGGCTTTGAGACCGATGATCTCGTCGGCATTGGGGTTGATGGGGTACACTTTGCCCGGAAAACCGTTGACCACTATATTTTTTAACAATACATGACCGGTCTTGGTTGGATTGGTCGAGGCACCGATGACCGCCACGGACTTGGGCTCGAGGACAGCCCGGATGTCATTTAAAGCGGCACTTTTGGCCGGTTCTTTTTTAAGGTCTCCCTCTTTTTGTTTGAGTGTAATCAGTGCGTCCAATGCCAGAACCTGATCGCCGCTGACAACAAGGGGATTGATGTCCAGTTCTTCGATATCCGCATGAAATTTTACCGCCAGCTCCGAAAGGCGGGCAATGGTCCGGGCCAGTACCGCTCTGTCGGCAGGGGATTGACCGCGATAGCCGTCGAGCATTTTTGATCCTCTAATTTCGTCCAGCATATCGGCTGCGCCGGTCTCATCAATCGGTGCCAGACGCAGGGTAACATCTTCCAGGATTTCTACGAACACGCCTCCGAGACCAAATGCCACCACCGGGCCGAAAGGCGGTCGGTTGGCAACGCCTAAAATCGTTTCGATACCGCCTTCCACCATCTCCTGTACCAGAACGCCATCGATTTTGGCAGCAGGATGCTTTTCATTGATGACATTCATAATTTCCTGATATGCCTGGTGGACGGCTTGGTCGTCAGCCAGTCTTAACTTTACGCCTCCGGCATCGCTCTTGTGCAGGATGTCGGGTGATGAAATCTTTAGTACAACCGGGTATCCCATGCTTTGGGCGCAGGATACGGCCGCTTCCTCACTGGTGGCCAGCTCTTCACGCGTGCCGGCAATTCCAGCAGCTGCCAGCACCTGTTTGGCTTCAAATTCAGTCAGTTTGGTTCTCCCATCCTTTCGGACGTCTTCCAGAATCTGTTCAATCTCCGCCATTGCCTTACCTCCTAAATTTATTTCTATTTATATTTCCTTATTTTACTTGGAAGTAACCTATCAACGATCTCGATAAAACATAAAATGTTCGCAAGTTGAGCCCGTTGCCCCGTTAAGCCCGTTGTCCGAAAAAATGTAGATTTAATTCCTTTTTAATGGGCTCAACCGGCTCAACCGGCAAACCAATAGTGTCCTTAATTTCCGCGATTCGCACCGGCGGGCGAAAAGTTGCCACTCGCCATAAACTCAGCGCAAGGGCATAAGCCATGGCGAGTGGCTGGGTGAATTCGCGATTCCTTCTCTGACAAAGTCGTTTTATTTGGCCATAAATTTTCCGCTTTCAACGACCAGGGTTCTGACACCGCCGACGCCGTCACCGTTTTTGTCCATGGTGGTCACGCCGGAAATACCGTCAAAATTTTTCAGCTTTTCCCACCCCTGGCGGATTTTATCGCGATCCTTGGCCAGGTCTCCGGATTTGTTGGTAACGCCTTCTTCTTCCATGATCTTTTTGATGATGTAAATATTGTCATAGGAACGCGGTCCGCCGTAAGGTGGCGCCTTGCCGCCCGGAGAACGTGCTTTGAATTTCTCAAGGTATTTGACCATTCTGGGATCGGGGTTGCCACCGATCCAGGCAGCCGTTGAACCATAATAGCCTTCGACAGCCTCTCCGCCGATTTCGATCAAACCGGGAGTACTGTTGCAGGCGCCGCCCAGCATGGGTGCTTTAAGACCTTGTTTTTTAGCTTCGATAGCAATTTTAGCGCCGGCTTCATAGCAGGATCCAACCGCAATGCCGTCGGGATGCAACGATTTGATTTCAGTCATAAATGGTGCAAAATCAACGGTTTGAGTCTGAAATGTAAACATTTTTTTGAGCTCTATGCCATGTTTTTTAAATAAAACCGGCATGATTTTTTTGCCTTCCACCGTGGAAACCGCATCTTCCGAGTTGTAAAGGATAACGGCGGATTTGATACCGTATTTTTCTTTCCATTTGGTGACGGCCGGATCGAGCTGCTTATCGCTGGTCAGGGTATTTCGGAATGCCCAGGGGCTCAGGGCGGACAGGCCCGGTTTGGAGGAGCAAAAAGAAATCATCGGCATCTTTAAGCGATTCAGTTTCGGAAAGATGACCTCACAGACCGAGCTCTGGCAGGGCCCATTGACCACCAGGACTTTATCCTGTTTGGCCAGTTTTTCGACTACCGGAATGGCAGGTGGTGCTTTGCAGCCAACGTCGTACCACACCATCTCGATTGGAACACCGCCGATTCCACCGGCAGCATTGATTTCTTC
>JASFIX010000126.1:0-8928 GCA_050122435.1 Desulfobacterales bacterium | reverse complement strand
TTCGCGTGCGGCCCCATGGAAATGCTGACCTGTGTGGCCGGAATTGCAGAAAAAAACAGGGTTGCCTGTCAAGTATCCATTGAAACCATGATGGCCTGCGGCATGGGTGCCTGCCTAGGGTGTGCGGTTGCCGGACGGGAAAGTTCCGATAAATATTTGCATGCCTGTTTAAACGGACCGGTTTTTGACATCAGGGAGCTTAAACTCTGAAACGCGCAATTCGGGTGATGTCCAAATTGGAATGGTGGAATACTGGAATATTGGAAGAATGGGTCTTGGGAAAATGCAATGTTGGAGTTATGGCAAAATCTACCTCTCGACAATACTTAAAATCGATAATTTCCTTTGGAAACCCATTATTCCATCGTTCCACAATTCCATTATTCCATGATTTAGGCAACAACGAATGTCTCAAGAAGCATGTTGGATTTTAATTCCGTTTTAAATAAGGTCGAGTTGAAAAATTAGCGTTGACTTGGATGTTATCCTGTGTTACTTGCTCAGTCTTCATCTGAGCTTGGTTCGAACCTTCCTGATCGGGCGGAAGGCACCTGAATTTTATGAAAAAGGAAACCAAACGCTCACTGAGGGAACTTGCGTATTACAGCAGTCTGGGGCTGTCGGTCTCTCTATCGATATTTATCGGGCTGGCAGTGGGGATTTATCTGGATCGCCGATTTGAAACATCGCCGTGGTTCACTCTTATTTTTCTGGTTATCGGGATCATCGCCGGCTTTAGGAACATTGCGATGGTCATTCGCAGAACAAGAAAGTTTTAATCGGCCCATAAGCATAGAAACAGGGAAGACATATTGGATATCCAGCAGCGAATCATTAATTTTGTCACCCGATCCAACTGGATACTGTTTGGTACTGCCAGCATTTTAGGATTTGCGATTTTTTCGAAAAATGTTGCCCTGGGTATTTTATTTGGCGGGCTGCTGGTCACCATCAATTTCCATTTATTGGCTAAAACCTTAAAAAAAGCCCTGACCCCGCCCCACCTGGCATCTCATAATCTGGTTCTTGCAAAATACTATCTTCGTTTTTTGGTCAGCGGATTTATCATCTTTGTGCTCATTGCCGGTCGTATTGTTCATCCCGTCGGGTTGGTTATCGGCCTTTCGATCGTCGTTTTCAGTATCATTCTGGCAACTCTTTGCGAAGTTAAGAAACTCATTTTTAAGGAGGCAGTCTAAGGATGGAACATCCCTATCTATTTATCGTTAAATTTTTTGAGCTGATCGGATTCGGTCATTTTGCCCATGCATACCCCTGGGTAATTTACTCCTGGTTTGCGATGATTCTGCTGATTGCATTGGCCTTCCTGGGTGTTCGTAAAATAGACATGATACCGTCAAAAGCGCAAAATGTCTTTGAAATACTTATTTCGGGTCTGGAAGAATTTATGGTCGATATTACCGGGGAGGAGGGCCGCCCGTTTTTTCCGCTTATTGCTACCGTATTTCTTTACATTGCCACCTGCAATCTGCTGGGTTTAATTCCCGGTTTTTTTCCCCCGACCGCCAGTATCAACACGACCCTTTCCTGTGCGCTAACAGTTGTCGTATTTACACATGTGATCGGCATTAAATTTCATGGCGCCAAGTACATCAAGCACTTTCTGGGGCCCGTCTGGTGGTTGAGTCCGCTGATATTTATCATCGAGCTTATTGGTCACTTAGCGCGGATCCTATCCCTATCCATTCGTTTGTTTGGCAACATAACCGGCCATGAATTGGTGCTGGGCATCTTATTTTTGTTGGCCGGTGCTTTCTTCGCACCGCTGCCGATCATGGCGCTGGGAATTTTTGTCGCGCTTTTGCAAGCGTTCGTTTTTTTGTTGTTATCGATCATTTATTTCTCGGGTGCGATGGAACATGCGCATTAAATAAAGTGCCTATAGTGGACCAAAGTTGGAGTTGACTGAAGCGATAACTCACCGCAAAGGCGCAGAGGGCACAGAGTTTTTTTTATAAATAAATTTTTTCCCTGCGTGCTTTGCGTCTCGGCGGTGAATTTATCATAAAAATGATTGAATTCCTTGATTTTAGGCACTTTGACTCATTTCAAATATAGCTGTTAATGGGATAACAGAAGAAGCCCAACAATATATCCAGAAAAGGAGGGAGTCGATAGTATGGAAGCAAAAGCATTGGAGTTTTTTATCGCCTGTGTCACGGCAGCTGGTTTCGGGATTGCCATTGCGGCATTTGGTTGCGGTATTGCCCAGGGTATCGGATTAAGGTCAGCGGTTGAAGGTATCGCTCGAAATCCGGAATCTTCCGGAAAAGTAACTGTTACCATGATCATTGGTCTGGCGCTGATCGAATCACTCTGTATTTATGCGCTGGTGGTTGCCTTGATTCTTATCTTTGCCCATCCCCAGGCTGCATCTATTGCAGCGCTGTTTGCTGGCTAAGGCGAATCGTTTTTTTATCTGCGTATGTTGTAAAAAACGGGGTGAACCGGGTTTCCGGTTCAATCCCGTTTTTTTTTGCAATCGAGCCCTGCTGCGGCAATTACCGGCTACTCCAGGCGACCGGTCCTTTTAAAACGCTTGAATCTCTAATAAAATTTCACCTCCGACTTTCGATTTTTACAAAATTATTGTATACTAAATATAAAAGCAATATCGATAGGTTAAAAATGATCAATGGACTATGGATACGTCTGCACCTGATAATAGGAGAGACATGATGGATGAACAGCAATTTTTAACCAAGCTTGATCGCATCAAAGATATTCCAACCCTGCCCATTATCGTCTTGGAGTTGAATAAACTTTTGCGGGATCCGGACACCTCAATTAAAACCGTTTGTGACACCATCGAAAAGGATCAGGCCATTACGCTGAAAATATTAAAACTGGTTAATTCAGCGTTTTATGGATTTCAATCCAAAATTAGCGACTTGCGCAATGCGGTCGCTCTGCTGGGATACAATGCGGTTCGCAATGCCATTGTTTCGCTTTCGGTCATTAATTCTTTTCCCAAGCGCATTACCCTGATGGATTTTGATATTAGCGAATTTTGGAAGCATTCCCTGGCAGTGGCGGTTACCAGTAAAAACATCGCCCAACTTTCTAAAAAGGAATCTCCTGATAATTGTTTTGTCGGCGGCTTGCTGCACGACACCGGCAAAGTTATCCTGGCACAATATTTCCCGGAACTTTTTGAAGGCGTTTGGTCGACCCTGCAGGCGGAACAGATATCCTTTTACGAGTCAGAGCGAAAAACCCTGCCTATTGATCATGCCAAGGTCGGCGCGCATCTGGCCAGCAAATGGCAACTGCCCCAGGGCCTTGTGGATGCGATTCGATGGCATCATGATTTTCAACCTGAAATCGAAAACGCAAATTTAGTGCGTAACATTTATTTAGCCAATTTTATTGTCAATGCCTACGATCTTGACCCGGAGCTAAGGCTGGACCTGTCAGCAATGCACTCTGATGTCGTCAAATTTATAATGAATATGATGGAAGATGTTGGAGACTGGTATACCGGACTAACCGAAGAAATTGAAGCTGCCTATGCGTTATTTTTGGAATCAGACCTTTAAAGGACTTTTTTTAAATACTCTCCGGTACAGGAATTATTAATTTCAGTGATTTCTTCAGGTGTGCCGCACCCTACAATATACCCGCCTTCATCCCCGCCTTCCGGACCCAGATCAATTATGTAATCGGCCGTCTTAATGATATCCATGTTATGTTCGATAACTACCACTGTATTGCCTTGGTCCACCAGTTTGTTGAGCACTGCGAGCAGTTTCTGAATATCATCGGCATGCAATCCTGTGGTGGGTTCGTCTAAAATGTAAACGGTGCTGCCGGTGGCCCTTTTGCTGAGTTCTCTGGAAAGCTTCACACGCTGGGCTTCACCACCCGATAGGGTGGGGGCTGGCTGGCCGATCTGGATGTAGCCAAGTCCGACTTCGACCAGCGTTTGCAGGATGGACTGTATTTTACCGATTTTTCCGAAAAATGCCAGCGCCTGGTTGACGGTCATATCAAGCACTTCGGCGATGTTTTTTCCTTTATAGCGGGCCTCGAGTGTCTCGCGGTTATAGCGTCGACCCTGACAGACATCACAGGTTACGTAAACATCGGGCAAAAAATGCATTTCTATTTTAATGATGCCGTCCCCCTGGCAGGCTTCGCATCGGCCGCCTTTGACATTGAAGCTGAAGCGACCGGGCTTGTATCCCCGCATTCGGGCTTCCGGCGTGCGTGAATACAGCTCGCGGATATGCGTAAAAGCCCCTGTATATGTGCCCGGGTTTGAGCGGGGTGTCCTTCCGATGGGGCTCTGGTCGATGTGAATGACCTTATCGACGTTTTCCACTCCCACTAGTTGCCGATGAGGTCCGGCCGGCACCCGGGCATGCAAAAGCTTTTGCATCAGCGCCTTATACAGCGTTTCCAGCACAAGGGTCGATTTGCCCGAGCCCGAAACACCGGTGACGCAAATAAAGCAACCCAGCGGGAATTTTACATCAATCTTCTTTAAATTGTTGGCTTGTGCTCCCTCGATTATCAGACAGGGGCCATTATTTCGGCGCCTCGCAGCAGGTACTGCAATTCGTTTACGACCGGATAAGTACTGACCGGTCAACGAGCTGTCATGGGTGCTCAATTCAGAAGGCGGGCCGGCAAAGATAATCTCACCGCCATTGATCCCGGCTCCCGGTCCCATGTCGATTACATAATCGGCAGCCCGTATGGTCTCTTCATCATGCTCAACCACCAGAACCGTATTGCCTAGATTGCGCATCTCCAACAGGGTTTCCAGCAGACGTTGGTTGTCCCGCCGGTGCAGACCGATGCTGGGTTCATCCAATACATAGAGCACACCGGTTAATTTTGATCCGATCTGGGTAGCGAGTCGAATGCGCTGACTTTCACCGCCTGAGAGCGTATGTGCGGAGCGGTCCAGTGTCAGATAGGAAAGTCCGACGTTTTCCAGAAAACCCAGCCGTTCTACGATTTCTTTTAAAATCCGTCTGGCGATGATTTCTTTTTTGCCTTCCAATCTCAAATCCAAAAAAAAGAGACGCAGCTTTGATATGGACAAAGCAGTTAACTGCGAAAGGGTAAGACCGCCCACTTTGACGGATCGACTTGCCCGATTTAATTTTTCACCGTTGCACTCAGGGCAGGGTTGGAAATTCATATAACGCCCGATTTCTTCTCGCGACCATTTCGAGTCGGTTTCCCTGTATCGGCGTTCAAGGTTGGGAATGAGGCCTTCAAATGGTTTTTGATAGCTGATGCGGCGATGATCACCCTCAAAATAAAATGTAATCAGATCGTCTCCTGAACCGTAAAGCAGAATCTGTTTGAATTCTTCGGATAAATCCTTGTAGCGTGTGTAAATATCAACACCGTATTGCCGTGTAAGGGCATCTAAAAATTCCGCAAAATGGACGCTGTTGCGATTGGCCCAGGGCGCCACCGCACCTTCACGTAATGTCAAATCCGCATTGGGAACAATTAGCGCCGGATCGAATTCGGTCGTTGATCCCAGTCCGTCACAATGCGGGCAGGCACCCTGGGGTGAATTAAATGAAAAGCTTGCGGGGCTAAATTCAGGATAACTGATTCCGCATGTGCTGCAAGCCGCCTTTTCATTAAACAGGGTGGCGCCGTGCCCTTGGGCCTCTATACAAACCAGTCCACCGGATTGCGCCATGGCCAGTTCCAATGAGTCGGCCAGGCGATTTCTGATCTTATCTTTGATGACGAGACGATCCACCACGACATCCACCGAATGTTTTACATTTTTGTCCAGCTTTTTGATATCTTCGATATCGGTTATTTGCCCATCGACCCGGATCCGGGCGAAACCGTCCCTCTTAAGTCGTTTCAGCAGATTTTTGTGGGTTCCTTTTTGGTTTGAAATCAAAGGCGATAAAATGATGACCGGGGTCTTATCCTTCAAAGACATGACGTGATCTACGATCTGATCCAGAGTCTGAGAACGAATTTCCCGGCCGCATTGATAACAATAAGGAGTGCCGCTGCGTGCATATAGCAGGCGCAGGTAATCATATACCTCGGTTACCGTGCCGACGGTCGAACGCGGGTTGTGTCCGGCGGCTTTCTGCTCAATGGCAATGGCGGGCGAAAGGCCTTCAATCATATCAACGTCGGGTTTTTCCATGCGTTCTAAAAATTGGCGGGCATAGGTTGAAAGCGATTCAACATACCGGCGCTGACCTTCCGCATAAAGGGTATCAAAAGCAAGCGTTGATTTCCCGGAACCGGACAGACCAGTGATAACCACCAGCTTGTCACGCGGCAAGTCAACATCAAGATTTTTTAAATTATGCTGTCTGGCACCTCGGATAATAATTTTTTCAGCTACCATCGGGCTTTGTTTTCCGGGTCAAAGACCCTGTCGCTATGAATGAACAACTCAACTGGAAAGGATTTTTCTATTGTCATGCGGTCTTGAATTTATCATTTTGAGTTTAGCGGTCATAAAAAAAAAATTCAAACAAATTTCTTTTGTAGCTGTGAACTCTTGTCATTCAACAGTTTACGGAGTTTATGCTAAAAGTCGTCTATATTTTTATGAAAATCAAAGATAATACAAGATAATGCTTGATTTTAGAAGATTGCTTTTTTGTCAACAACTTCCTGCACTGTGTGGATATACTTAAAATACTTACCAATACCTTTCGTTTGGAAAAGGTCGTATTTAAAGATACTTGTCGCTAGCTGTATATTTAAATTAATGAAAACAGATAGATATAGATTGTTCAAAACCAATCGGCGATGCGATCTAAAACAGCCTTTATCCGGTTTGACTGAATCTGCCTCATGCCTTAAGAAAACGGCTGTTTTTTCAATTATAAGATAATCATAATTAAACCTTCCAAACCGTTTAGCTTCGTAGTTTTTTTCAAAAAATATCATCTAACATAGTGTCAATACTGAATTTGTCTTCATAAAGAGTTATGCCAAAGCCGATGGAAGCCGTCTGGAAAAAAGTAAAATCTGCCATTAAAAAAAGGATCCCCACCCACAGTTTTGAAATGTGGATTCAGCCGTTGGATTTGGAGAAGAGCGAAAATGGTCAATGGATCCTGTCCTGCCCGAATTTCTTTTCCAAAAAGCGGGTAAGCGATTTATATGGAAATCTGATTGCCGCAGAACTGAGCACCGCAACCGGCAGTACAGGCAACCTGACTATTGTGGTTGGCGCTAAAGTAAAACCGGAGCGCCCGAAAGAACCAATGCTCAATCATCAATTGCCGCTTCCCAACGATTTAATCCGCCCGCACAGTGGGAGATTTCTAAGACGTGATTTTACCTTCGATCAATTCGTGGTGGGTGCCAGCAATGATTTTGCCTATTCGGCCTCTCTTTCGCTGGCTTCACGCAAAGAGCACCAGCAAAATGCCTTATTCCTGCTATCCAAAACCGGTATGGGCAAAAGCCACCTTTCTCAGGCCATCGGGCATCATGTTTTATCTGAGTATCCCGGCGATCGGGTCTATTATATTACCGCAGAAGACTTTAGCAATGAAATGGTGCAGGCATTTCGCCAAGATTCGATCAGTAAATTCAAAGGAAAATACCGAAACCAATGTGATGTCCTGCTGCTTGAAGATGTTCATTACCTTAGCGGCAAGGAAAGAACCCAGGTGGAGCTGGCCTTAACATTGGATTCGCTTTTTGAGGCCGGCAAACGAATTATTTTTTCCAGTTGTTACCTGCCCGGTGATATTCCCAAATTAAATGATAAATTAAGATCCCGTTTATCCGGCAGCCTGATTTCCAGTATTGATCCGCCCAATTTCAGGACCCGGGTTCGCATATTGAGAAAAAAAGCGCAGAGCAATGGCTACCAGATACCTGATGACGTCATCAATTACCTTGCAGGAGAACTGACAGAGGACATCCGGCAACTATCAAGCGGTCTCAATGGTGTTGCTGCCAAATCTTCCCTGTTGTGCGCTCCGATTGATTTGAATCTGACAGAAAGTGTCGTTAAAAACATCGTACGCCAACGCAAAAAAATCACCATAGAGGTCATCAAAAAGCTGGTATGCAAATATTATAATTGTTCACTTAAAGATGTGGTTTCACGTTCACGAAAGCAAAGTCTCGTGCGACCCAGACAAATGGCGATTTATCTATCTCGCTGCTATACTGATGCACCCCTCCAAAGTATCGGCAAGGCCTTTAACCGATACCATGCCACGGCCCTGCATTCCATCCATAGCATCGAACGGGGAATAAAGGAAAACAGTTCGATACAGAAACAGGTTGAATTTTTTAATCAGAAGCTAGAGTCTGGCAGGTTCTAAAAACCATCCCTAAAGTGCCTAAAATGCCTAAAATGAGCTAAAGTGCCTAAAGTTAAGGAATTCTGCCCGTCGAGAGCCTCAGGGTCGAACGATCATTTTTATATGCTTCACCGCAAAGACGCAAAGCCCGCAGAGGTTTTATAAAGAAATTTTCTCTCCGCGCTCTCTGCGTCTCTGCGGTGCGTTATCGCTTTCGTCACTTCCAACTTTAGCTCACTTTCGTCACTTATTTTCCCTATTCTTCTATATTCAGCAACGACAGCATCTCCTGATGAATTCTACCGTTAGTGACCAGAATATCCTTTTGATTGATTGAAAAAGGCTGGTTTGAAAAATTGGTAATTAACGCCCCGGCCTCTGCGGCGATGATCGCACCGGCCGCCTTATCCCAGGGCTTTAGGTTCTGCTCCCAGAACCCGTCAAATCTCCCGCAGGCTAAATAACAAAGGTCAAGGGCGGCCGAACCCAGCCGCCGAACACCCTGAGAGGCCTGCTGACAAATGCTAAAGCGTTTCATGGCTGGTTCGGCGATTTCGTTAAAGTCATAGGGGAAACCGGTTACCAGCAGGCTGTCGGAAACAGATGCAGTTGAGGACACCTGGATGGAATT
>JASFIX010000125.1:0-8944 GCA_050122435.1 Desulfobacterales bacterium | reverse complement strand
TCGGGTTATAGGCGCCGCTGCCCGAGGCCAGAATAACGGCACCCACATTTAAGGTGATATCTTTTCTTTCATCTTTGAAGTTAATCGCATTGGTCGGGCAAAACTTTTCACAACCTCTGCATTTACCTCGAATCAGATAGATGCATTGAGCTGGATCGATGCAATATTTAAGCGGAACAGCCTGCGCATATTGCACATAAACCGCCTTGCGTTTGCTAAGGCCACCGTCATATTCGTTGGAAACTTTTTTGGGGCACTTTTCCGAACAGGCGCCGCAGGCGATACATTTTTCCATGTCGACGTATCGAGGGTGTTGGGTCAATTCGACTTTAAAATTGCCATCCTCGCCTGTAACGTTTTGCACTTCGCTGAGCGTCAACAGCTCGATGTTGATGTGCCGGCCGACCTCGACCAGTTTCGGCGATATAATTCACATTGCACAGTCATTGGTGGGAAAGGTTTTATCCAGCTGCGACATCATGCCGCCAATGGAGCTTGAGCTTTCCACCAGGTAGACATAGTAGCCGGAATCGGCAAGATCGAGAGCGGCCTGCATTCCGGCGATACCGCCGCCAACCACCATGACTGCGCCTGTATCGGTTTTCGACATAATTACTCCGCCATTAAAAAGGTGTTAAGACCAGATAGGTCAAATTCATTTTTAGAAATGCCCAGTGTTTTTTCATCAATACCCATGCACAACCCCAGCAGCTGCGGATACAGAATGGGTGCCAACGATTTACCGCCGTTCGATTGAGCGGTCATCCGTATCTGGACCCCGTCGAACTGGAGCTGGGTATAGGGGCAGGCGGTGCAGATGAATTGCGCGCCGGCCTCCCGGGCACTGTCTATTTTCTTTTGGGCCATATCCATGGCCAGTCGATCATTGATGCCGGTCAGAGGGGCGCCACAGCAATCCAATTTGCGGGCCCACTCAACGCTGTACGCACCGGTGGCTTCCACCAGTTCATCAAAAATTTTCGGTGAAACGGGGTCATCAAACTCCGTCACCGTGCTCGGGCGCAAGGCATGGCACCCATAGCTGACCGCGATCTGCAGGCCGCTGTAAGTTTTTGAAATTTTTTCTTTCAAACGTTCGAGACCCACATCATGATACAAAACCGAAAGTAAATGTTTGATCCGGCTTGTATTTTTGTATTCCAGATTTTCTTTTGCCAGGATGCGGTTGATTTCGGCTTTTAAGTCCGGATCCTGGTCTAAAAAATAAGCTGCTTTTTTCAAATTGCCGTAACAGCATTTGCACATCACCAGCATATCCAGACCGGCGCTTTCGGCCAGCGCTAAATTTTTGGCAGCCGAGAGGATATAGGCGCGCTGATCCATGTTACGGATCGGATATCCGCAGCAGTTGAAGCCATCCATCTCAACCAGCCCGACTCCGAGTCGATCGCACACCGCTACGGTGGCATCGGCGTATTGCTCAACGCGTGCCGGAATGTTGCAGCCATGGAATAGCGCAAATTTCATATGGTTTTTCCTAAGGCTTACGAGCCCGAGCAAAATAAGCTTTATAGCTTTTATGTTGATGATCGTACGCTAAATTCGAAATCCGAAGCACGCCTAATTTTATAAAATTGGTCGAAACAAATCCTAAATCCGAATGCTTCAATGAACTAAACATTATCATTTGGCAGATAACTACGAACGATTAACCCATAATCATCTAGCGAGCGTTAACGTTCAACAGAGGCGACCGCGGTATTTTTTAAGCTATATAAAACATCACACACCTCGACCTGCTGGGGACAGCTTTCCTGGCATTGGTAACAGGTCAGACAATCCCAGATCATGTCGGCGCCGCAGGCCATCTCGGTTAATCCCAGGCCCAGGCTGCACATAATTTGATGCGGCAGCAGTCCAAGTACCTGCTCGGGGTCATCATAGTTGCCGACGACCGGGCACACTGTTGTGCAGCTCTGACAGCTGAAGCAATGGATATAGGTGTTATCCTTAATGGCTGTTTGAGATTCAGCTTTGGCCGGCGTATTTAAGGGGATAGGGGTGTCCGGATTCATCAAATTGGCAAACCGGCCGCGGACCGCCTGCCTGGCATTTTCAATCGGCTGGGCATAAATATCAGCCGGGAGTCCTTCCTGAATGATTAATCCCCGGGCAAAAGAAAATGGGCTTAAAACATGCGGTAGCGGCGGCCCGCTCTCCAATAGCGCTTCACGGGCACTGTACCACAAGTCCTTCAAGCGGATGCCCGACGGGCAGCGCACGGTGCAGCGGTCGCAATTGGTGCACAGATAAACACCCTGCTGGATAGCCCGCATCTGGGCATCATCCAGTTTTTTGCCGGATGCCAGCTTTTTGAGCAGGGCCATTTTTTCGGAAGGCAGGATGTATTCGTTGCCGATGGCCTCAAACACCATGGCAGCAGAACAATTCAAGCTGCAGCTTCCGCAATGGGTACAGGCGTCCAGTTCCATCACCTGGCGGGTGAGGATGTTGGCCGATAACGAGCTGGCCGGATCCATAACCCGGTTGGTGATCAGGCTTAACGGAGTGGCAAACAGGTGAAACATCTTGCTGAAGGGCAGATAGGCCAGCCCGATAAAGCAAGCGATAATATGAATATACCATAACAGGTTAACACCGTCTTTTTCGTCCAGCCACAGGGCCAGCGGCTTGATGAGTTTGGCCGCGGCAAAGCCGTTAAACGCCCAGGGAGCAGGTGCATGACAATCCATGCAGCTGCTTTCGTGGACTTCACGGCCGGCCTCTAACAGTTCTTCGTCAAAGGGCGCCTCGATGTTGGGCGAAACGGTGCCGTATTCTTTTACCCACACCGCTTCCAGGGCTTCAATTTCATCTTCATCATCCAGACCGGCATAATCCTCTACCATCCGCATAAATTCCGAATGAGAGGCAATTTTAAGACCTTCCAGGGCGATTCCGGACAGCATGATCGCTGCCACGATCATGATGGCATAATGATCCATGCCACCGGTTCGAAGCCGTAAGGGTTTGGCCATATAACGGCGAAGCGCCGCCAGGATCACTCCGACCATCACCATGGCGCCGAAAAAATCTCTCAGAAAAAAGAACGGATTTATGGTGGAATAATATTCGCTGAATAATGCTTCCGATACGACAGATTCCAGGGCATGCATGAGCAGCAGCAGCATGAAACCGTAAAATATCAACATATGCGCCAGCCAGCGGGTAATGCTTTCTTTTAAAACCCGGCGCTGCAGCAGAACATCCAGCACAACAGCTTCAAGGAGGGTTAGAATCTTTGCGCTAAAAATGACACCTGCGATGCCTTTGACAGCCGACTGCAATCGTTGCGCAGGCGTGATGTCTTTTCCTGAAATTCCGATCTTCTTGGTAAACCAGGTGGATATCTTATAGATTAAACCCAGGAGGAAAATGACTAGCGCGGTGTAGAAGAGATAGTCGAACATTTTCCGGGCACGTCCTTTTTCTGTGACACAAAAGATTTAGCCAGAATTTTGCACGAGCCCTATTGAATCCCTTACGGGGGCCGCGAAGCGGCCCTGATGAAATAGGCTTCGCATTTCATTGGGCGAGCATTCAACAGGGTGAGTCGGAAGTTCAGAACGATATATGAAGCCGTGAAATTAAGTTAGTTTATCTAAATGTTCATCTTTAAAAAAGATGAGACAAATTCAGAAACGGGCCTTATTGACTTGCGGAGGATCAGGTTCGCTTTTTTTGAGATGCTTTCTGGGCCCAATCCTTTTCCATTTCTTTTTTCCATTTGGGACTACGTTTGCGTTTTTGTGCTTTTTGGATCACTTCCGGAATCATCTGCAGTAGCCGCTGTTTATCGACCGGTTTTTCCAAAAAGGAGTCCGGCCGGAAATATTCATAATCCGGCCACTGGCTGTAATTAATATCCAGTTCGTCACCCATGGCAGAGACACCAATGATGGGAATATCCTTCAGGTTATCATCGGACCGGATCTGCTTGCAAACCTCAAATCCAGAAAACAGGGTTTCCATCATGATGTCGAGCAGAATCACGTCCGGTCGCTCTTTTTTGATTAAATCGATTCCCTTTTGACCGTCTTCAGCCGTGTGTACCTCAAAACCATTTCTTTGCAGAAAGGTTTCCATGGTAAAAAGGAAATCGGTGTTGTCATCGACCATAACGACCTTGAGGCTTTTTTCCATAGTATTCTCCTTATAAATCCAATGATAATGTCTATGGACCCGGATCCGGCTGAAGATATATCCTAGTTAACTGCTAGGATATATATGATTAATCTTAACATTTCGTCAAGTGAATATATGGATTCCGAGTCTGTTATTTAATCTTTAGGATCACCTTGAATTTGGTGCCCTTCCCCGGGGTTGAGGTCACCTCGATTCTGCCCCCGTGTTTGTTGACAACTTTTTCCACCACCGCCAGGCCGAGGCCGGTACCCGCACTGCCTTTGGTCGAAAAAAATTCCTCAAAGATGTTGCGCTGGGTCCTTTCATCCATACCGCTGCCGTTATCCGTGATTTCAAACATAAAATGATCGTCGTCAAAAAAATCCGTTTTGACGCTGACAAAATGCTTTTTGTTTTGCTTGTCATTCAGGCACGCTTCCAGCGCGTTCCAGATCAGGTTATTTAACATCCTGCTAATGCTGGCGACATCCAAATGAACATTCGGAATATAGGGATTGAACTGCTGGCGCAGTCGGATATGCATTCCGGCGGCTCTTTCCTCAAATAATACCAATGCATCTTTGGCCAGTTGGCCGGGTGATGCCAGATCGTATTTAAGCGGCCGGTTTTTAGAAGAATATAATATATTTTTAACAAAATCGGCAACTCCATGGATATTTTTACTGACAATCTGCCAGCCTTTTCTGGCAAGTGCCATATCTTCATCTTTGAACGCTTCATCGACGACATAGACACCGCCCTGCAGCCCCTCCAGTATGTTTTTCAAGCCGTGTGACAACAGCGCGATGGATTGACCCAGAGTGGCCAACTCTTTTTGATCTATTTTTACCTGGGTGATGTTGGTGGCCATTTCAATGACGGCCACGACGTCGCCATTATCATCGAAGATTGGGGATGTTTGAATAAGAATTTGACAGATTTTGCCATTTGCCAGCTGGACAGTTTCCTCGGTAATATGAAGGCGCCGATCTTCAAAAGTTTTTATTACCGGACAATTGGGGCATATGTCTGTTGAACTCTTGTAAGCGGTATGGCATTTTTTGCCAACGCCGTCGCCAAAGTCCTTTTTAAAATTTTCATTAACAAATAGGATTTGAAGATCGCGGTCCTGAATCGAAACATAGCAGGGGAGGAGGTCGACCAGATTATTGAGATTCAACCCTGGATTAACGTTAACTGCTAATGCAGACTCATTTTCAGGGCGTTTCTTTTTTGGGGCCATGATCAAATTCAATTGGAGAAAAAAATCCTGTAATCCAGGGTCGTTTTCAACAAGCATGTTCAGAGTATTTGCGCTTTCACTATAACGAAAAGGGCTTTACAAATCAATTGCATTCAATCCGGTTCGCCAAAAAGATCTTGAATTATGCTAAACTATACATTACCTACTTATTACAATTCATTTAGTTACGGATAGTAGTGTGCCGAAACTTTGCAAAGATAGTAGGTTACATTACACGGTTGGCCGGTTAGCCAGTTGAGCCGGTTGCGCCGGTTAAATAAGGAAGAGCGTCTATTTTTTTCCGGCAAACGGGCAAACGGGAAACGGGCTCAACCGGTTAACATCCACAAGAAAGGGTGATATAGCCGTGAATGTCAAAGAATTTGTAGACCGTTTTAATTTGCACGTGGCCGCCGGGCAAAACGCCCTTGATCGGCAGATTCAAGGCGGGTATTGCGGTGATCTCTTAAGTGATGTAATGGCCAATGCACCGACGGGTTGTATCTGGCTAACGGTGCAAACCCACCAGAATATTGTCAATGTGGCCGTATTGCATGAAATGGCTGCGATTATCCTCACCGGGGGACAGACACCCGATCAGGAGACTATAGATCGAGCCAATGAAGAAGGTATACCACTTTTGTTATGGTCGCATTCGGCTTATGATCTCGCTGGCCAGGCCGTTGCTGCCGGACTGGTGAATCCGTTGGGATAATCCTTATTAACGGGATCAATCCGCACAACGCCACAACGCTCAGCCGATTCTAGTTTCTTTTAATCCCCGCGGAATATTGCAGCGGCGTACCGGATTCCAGCGGCATTCCTTTTTCGAGCCTGGCCAGATCGTCTTTTAGCGTTTCGATCTCGTTTTCGATTTCTTCCAGGGCTTCTTGATGCTGGGCAATCGTCTTTTGTTCAATGATCTGCCGCGATTCCAGCTGTTTTAGCTGGTCCCGCAACTTGCCGATTTTTTCTCCTCGGATGGTATCCTGGATCCGATCCATCAGGTCTCTGTGTTTGCCTTCCGGATCGATGATAAAATACCAGGTTTTGGTTTGAAAACTGTACCAGGCCTCTCCGGAAACATGCTTGCCTTTTAAGCGAACACCGGCCTTCCAGACCCTGAAGCCGCCTTCTTCTTTAGGAACGCCATGGATACGCGCCTGCCTGCGGCGCCCATCCTCACATTGAACCATCTGTTTTTCCATATTTTTTCTCCAGCAAATGTAGGTTCCAAGACAATTCTTTTTATGCTTTTTATATAAACACCATATTGGATAAAGGCATTGGCCCGCAATAGCCTGTCTTAATTCGCAGGCATTTTTTTGAAACCAGCAGAGTGCCGTGTCCCTCTGGCAAATGGAAAGCGGCACCCCGTAAGCCGTTGCGTTTAAGCGATCGGTTCTGTGTCTTCCGCTGCTGAGCCGCCGTTGCTATTTTTCAGGCTGCCCATGGCTTTGGTTAATTCCATCAGCACGCCAAGCCCCTGTCGGGCCTGTTTGCTGCCTAGAGCCCCCAGCATGCCAAGGGGTCCCACCGGTTTGGCTTTATCCAGATCAACCTTTGACGGCAATGTGGCCATATTTTTCAAAAAGGCCTGTGCCTTGGGATCGCTGAGCCCTTGGGCCAGCCCCAAAAGCGCCACCAGGCCGTCGCCGATTTGATCGACGTCATCAGGGCTATAAGATGCTGCGACTTTGGCACGCACATCCAGGGTCGATTGAATAATCCGCAGGACGCCTTTTTGTTCTAGATCATCCAGGTAGTTGATCAACTGCGGTACCGATGACTTGAGCAGGGGCTCAATGGTAAGCACAAAGTCCACAATGTTTTCCAGCTGTTCCAGGGCGAACTGCATGTGTTTCACGCTGCGTAAAGAGCGCTTCATCAGCGCCAGCAGGTCTTCCATCTGAAAGCCGGACTCCACATCTTCCAGCTCCCGGATCAGCAGCCGAAATGCCTGACCGCTCAAGGGAATTAAATCTTCTCTGAGTTCATTGAGGCCCCTGGCCGATGCGGATACCGGAGCCAGCTGAGCCTCGATGCGATCGAGTCGCTCAAGAATTTGTTCTTCGGTTGTCATGGCGACCTCCTTATGCTTGAGTCAGGACATGGCGCATTTTGCCGGCCATCGTCATTTGCTGTTCCAGGGGCAGTTCCACACCCTTGAGCATCATGTTCCAGTAGACCCACTTGAACATCATTTTGCCCCAGTAATTCATATAGCTGTCACCCAGCAGGCTGAAGGGACCGAGGCCGGGGAAGGGGAATTTTCCGGGCAGCGGTTCATATTCATAGTTAAAATCGATCAGAAACGCTTTTTCATAACCCGAGCAGATAAAGCAGGTCGCATGGCCGTCAAAGGTCCCATGCGGTTCCTGACCGTCGATTTCACGGATTAAATTTTCGACCACCGTTTCGGACTCGTAGTGAGCCACCGCGCCGGCTTTGGAAGCCGGTACGTTGGTGGCATCACCGACAACGAAAATATGATCGGCATTTTTGGCCTTGAGCGTGAAATGGTCGGTGTCGATGAATCGCAGCGGATCCTCAAGGCCGGTGCCTTCCAGAAATTTCGCGCCAAAATTGGGCGGGATCGCGATCAGTAAATCATAGTCCACTTTTTCGCCCTTGTGCGATTCAATGGTTTTCTCATCGACGTTGACCTGGGCGATGTCAAAGTTCGGCGAGACTTTAATATTTTTTTGAATGGCGATTTCACCCAGGATGCTGGAGGCAATCGGTTTTGAAAATGCACCGGCCATGGGGGTGACGAGTTCGATTTCGATGTTTTCGCGGGCACCTTTGGTACTAAAAAACCAGTCGGCCATAAAAACAAATTCAATCGGGGCCACCGGGCATTTATAAGGCAATTCGGCGATGTTGAGCACCACCCGTCCTTTGTCAAAGTATTTCATTTTTTCATACAGGGCCAGGGCGCCTTCCAGTGTGTAAAAATCATGAATATCCTTGCGCCATCCATCCATCATGCCTTCGACTTCTTCAGGTTCGATGCCGCAGCCGGTGGCGATAACGAGCCAATCATAGCTGTATGATCCTTTTTTTGCCTGGACCTCGCGTTTATCCGTGTCGAGACCGACGACTTCATCGAGCACGAAATCAACGCCCGCAGGGATAAACTCCCGTTTGGGTTTTTGGCAATCTTGAGCGGAATAGACTCCGAATGGTATAAAAAGCCATCCCGGCTGGTAATGATGGATCTCATCATTGTCGATGATGGTAATCTGCCACTCTTTGGGGCTTAGCTTTTTGCGCAATTGGCTGGCCACCATCGTTCCGCCGGCGCCTGATCCTAAAATAAGAATTTTTTTCATGGCATCCTCCTGTTTTGCTATTCTATTGGCTTAATAAGCGTAAAATTGTGTCCTTTACTACCGGGTTCTTAATCTTCTTCAGGGTAATTTCCATTCATCACATCAGCGATGGTTGTCGCATCCAGTTTTTCATACAGAACCGCGGTGGCATCGCGCCAGGCCAGACGAACCTGACAATCATCGGACATAGGGCATTTTTCAGGATAACTGATACATTCAA
>JASFIX010000124.1:0-8961 GCA_050122435.1 Desulfobacterales bacterium | reverse complement strand
AACGCCGTAGCGCATTTTGATCGGGCGCCACGCAACAGACGGTCACGAACCTCGTCAGGTCCGGAAGGAAGCAGCGATAAGTGATGCAGTCTGTGTCGTGGGCAGATCCTGGTCATGACGATGCAATACAGCCAACACACCGGATTCGATAGAGGGTGCACAACCGTCTCTTTCCCTTCGGTATGAACCGTCTTAGATTCCATCACATTGGGTTGCCAGAAATTAAAACCATGATAAGCTACTGAAAAAAATTAAAATAGTGCTTAAGCAAAAAGCCTTCCCCGTTTAACTGCCTATCCCGGCGGCAACCGTTCAGTCAAAAAAATGGCAAACGTTTCATCACAATCATGTTAAAACCAACATTCAATACTAAAACACTAGGAAAAAAGGCGGTAAACCCTTGCAATTTTAAGTATAAAACCTTGTTGATACCTGCTTGACAACGATTCAAAGTGTCTTATTTTTCAAATCATTAATATTCCATGCCTTTTGCGATTCAGGAGAAAAAATCGGCCTATGTCACAGAAAAAGAAAATTAAGATCAACATTGACGCTGAAGAAAAAGAAAAAAATGAAAACGGTCAAAAACCGGCTGCTGCAGACGACCAACCCCGAAATAGCAAAACTGAGGAAGTCAATAACGCAGACGCTGAAAATTCTCTGAAAGAAATGGAAGCCAAGTTTGAAGCCAAAGAGGAGGAAGCCAAAGAGACATACGATCGACTGCTGAGGGTTTCGGCCGATTTCGAGAATTATAAAAAACGATCATCCCGCGAAATGGAGGATTTTAGAAAGTACGCCAACCAATCTTTGCTCAAAGAGATGCTCTCGGTTGTCGACAATTTGGAACTGGCCATCAATTCCTCAAACGAAGACAAAAAAGCCGATAAAAACCTGATCGAAGGCCTGAACCTTACCCTTAATGAGATCCTGCGGGTCTTCGAAAAATTTAATGTCAAGCCCATTGAGGCCCAGGGTCAAACATTTGATCCTGCCTACCACGAAGCCGTCATGCGGGAAGAAACCGATGATTACCCGGAAAACACCGTGATTAGCGAGTTTCAAAAAGGGTACCTGATCCATGACCGACTGTTGAGACCGGCCATGGTGGTGGTTGCTGTGCCGAAAACAACAAATCAGAAAGATAAATCAACCTAAAAATACCAATCAATAGAAACATTTATTCATAGGAAATAAAAGATTTAGCAAGGTAAGGAGGTAATCGAAAATGGCTAAGGTTATTGGAATTGATCTCGGCACCACGAATTCATGTGTTGCAGTCATGGAAGGTGGTGACGCCAAGGTCATCACGAACCCGGAAGGTGGGCGTACCACACCTTCAATTGTTGCGATATCAGAAAGTGATGAGCGTTTGGTGGGCCAGATCGCAAAGCGGCAGGCGATCACAAATCCGGAAAATACGGTTTTCGGGGTCAAGCGACTGATCGGGCGCAAATTTAAATCAAAAGAGGTCCAGAATGACATCAAAATTCTCCCTTACAAGATTGAAGAAGCGTCCAATGGCGATATCCGCATTATTATGAAAGGTAAAAAGCACAGTCCGGCGGAAATCTCCTCCTATGTGCTGGCCGATATCAAACATTCAGCCGAGGAATACCTGGGAGAAAAAGTCACGGATGCTGTCATTACGGTACCGGCTTATTTTGATGACAGCCAGCGTCAGGCAACCAAGGATGCCGGCAAGATTGCCGGTTTAAATGTATTGAGAATTATCAATGAACCCACGGCGGCCTCGCTGGCCTACGGTCTGGACAAAAAAGGTGAAGAAAAAATTGCGGTTTTTGATCTGGGCGGCGGCACCTTTGATATCTCTATTTTGGAAATCGGTGAAGGCGTTTTTGAAGTTAAGGCAACCAATGGCGACACCCATCTCGGTGGGGAAGATTTCGATTTGCGGCTCATCGATTTCCTGGCGGATGAATTCAAGAAGGATCAGGGCATCGATCTGCGCAAGGACAAAATGGCGCTGCAACGGCTGAAAGAGGCCGCTGAAAAAGCCAAAATGGAACTGTCGACATCTATGGAAACCGATGTCAATCTACCCTTTATCACCGCCGACGCCAGCGGTCCCAAGCACCTGAATATTAAGCTCACCCGGGCCAAACTGGAAGCGCTGGTCAGTGATCTGCTGGATAAACTTGAAGCGCCCTGCCGAACGGCCATGAAAGACGCCGGTCTGAGTGCTAAAGAAATTAATGAGGTGATTCTGGTCGGCGGCATGACCCGCATGCCGGCGGTCCAGGAACGCGTCAAGAAACTTTTTGAAAGAGAGCCGCACAAAGGTGTCAATCCCGATGAAGTCGTTGCCCTAGGTGCTGCCATCCAGGGCGGTGTGCTGAAAGGGGATGTCAAGGATGTCCTGCTGCTGGATGTGACGCCACTTTCTTTAGGTATTGAAACCCTTGGCGGTGTCATGACCCGTCTGATTGACAAAAACACCACCATCCCGACTAAAAAAAGTCAGATATTTTCGACAGCCGCGGACAATCAGCCGGCAGTATCGATTCACGTGCTGCAGGGTGAACGGGAAATGGCGGTCAGCAATAAAACCCTGGGCCGCTTCGAACTGGTAGGCATACCGCCTGCTCCACGAGGCGTGCCCCAGATCGAGGTTACCTTTGACATCGATGCTAACGGAATTGTCAACGTCTCGGCAAAAGACCAGGCCACAGGAAAAGAACAGTCGATCCAGATTACGGCTTCTTCCGGCCTATCCCAGGAAGAAATCGACCAGTTGATAAAGGACGCCGAAATGCATGCCGAAGAAGATAAGCAGAAAAGAGACCTGGTCGAAGCCCGCAATTCAGCGGATGCATTGATTTATGCTACCGAAAAATCAATTAAGGATCTGGGCGATAAAGTCGACAGCGAGACCAAAACCAAAGTCGAAGAATCCATCACGGCGCTGCGCAAAGCCATGGAAAGTGAGGATGCTGATGAGATCAAGCGGGTCAGCGAAGAACTCACCCAGGCATCCCATAAACTGGCTGAAGCCATGTATCAACAGGCCTCTCAAAACGAGCAGCAGGCCGGTGCCGAATCCACCGAACAGGCTGCCGGTGATGCCGGTGCAGCGGACGAGGATGTGGTCGACGCCGATTTTGAAGAGGTGAAAGACGAAGACAAAAAGTAATATGCTTTCAACCGTAAATGAAAAAATCCCGCAGATGACAGATCTTCTGCGGGATTTTTTTAGATGCTGAACCTGCGAACCCGCATCAATTGGACCAACAAATGAGCAACTACGCAGAGATTATTAAACAATATCTTGATCGTCTATACGACCCAATTCCAGAGGATCTGGCAGCGAGACTGCCCGCACAGCAGGTGGAAGAGCGCTTTATCTTCCCGGCATTCGGGGAAGCCTGCCAAATTGGCCCGCAAGGCATCAAGCTCGGAGATACAGATGAAACCGGACCGAAGGGTGTCATCATCTCTCTATATGCCCTGCAGGCATCTTTAGTTTCTTGCCAGTTGACGCCCTTTAAAGCGTTTCGGGAGATGCCCGATAGTATGCCTTATGTTGGGGCTTTTGCTTCTCGAACAGAACGGGTTCTGTTCGATCAGATTGACGCAATCGAACAGCATGCAGAGCGGATCGCTGAGCGACTCGAGGGGACACCGGGATCTGATAGCGACGCCGGAGATTTTTCTTTGATTATCTATCCGGTGCCTAAAGTCGCTTTAAATTATATATTTTACAGGGCAGATGATGACTTTCCAGCATCGGTAACTTGTCTTTTCTCCAATAATGCTGCGACATTTTTGCCCACCGATGCCTTGGCCGATACCGGTGAATACACCTCTAAAAAAATCCTCGAAATCCTTTAGCCCTGCCAGATTTATTAAAGAAGATTGATACAAGTGGTAGGCGCTGGCCTTGAATAATTCTCGTTTTTTTAGAATCCAACTCAAAAATAGGATTTTGGTTCAAGATTCCGTCTTTCCATCCTCCGTAGCAGGCTACTGCGGAGGACGGGCGCCTAAAGGCTTCGCCGGGACACGCGCGACAGACCTCAGATTTGTGACCCACAGACAGTATAAGATCAGATGGGAAATCCAGCAACGCTGGATGACCCACAGACAGTATAAGATCAGATGGGAAATCCAGCAACGCTGGATGACCCACAGACAGTATAAGATCAGATGGGAAATCCAGCAACGCTGGATGACCCACAGACAGTATAAGATCAGATGGGAAATCCAGCAACGCTGGAAAACGAGGCACCAACAAAGATATTGGGCCAAAAGGCATTTTTGAGATGAATTCTACTTTTAGTATTTACATTAATCCAATAATTCCTATTATTGTAAAAGTTGAATTGTTTTTTGATGATTGTTCACAACGGACTATAAATGAAGGAGAAATGCTAATGGAAGTAACAAAAGTTCTCTGGCCGACTGACTTTTCAAGCAGCGCGGAAAAGGCGTTGCCGTATGTGACTTCATTGACCCAAAAATATCAAGCCGAGATCCATGTCCTTTATGTGATTGAGGATATTGCCCATCATGAATCCTGGTATGGTGATTTTGATCGCACGCATGTGGACAAATTAATGGCTTATGCGGAAAAATCAGCCACTAAGAGGCTGGAACAGGTCTGTGAAAAATATCTAAACAGCTGTCCCCTTTATATCAAACATATCGCTGTCGGCGATCCGGCCCAGGAAATCTTAAAGCTGATCGATAAAGAGAAGGTGGATATGGTCGTAATGGCCAGCCACGGTGAAAAAGGGCATTATCGCTTTGGCAGTGTCACTGAAAAAGTGGTCAAAAACGCCCCGGTTCCAGTCACCACTATTCCCCTTGAAGCGCGGTAACCGCGCTTAAAGGTTCAAAGGTTCAGGGTTCAAGGGTTTAAAGGTTCTGCCCGTTGGCGGCTCAGCCATTCGTTTAGTTGAGCCGTTAATTGGTTGGATGGTCAAATGGTCTTGAATGGGTTGAATCCTCTGACGGATTAACCATTCAACCAATCAACTATTTAACGATATCCATTGCGCCTTACTTTTTGTAATCTAACCTCTGAACCTTTGAACGGAGAACCCTGGAACCGGATCTTCGGGGTTATCCACCGGAGGTCTGGGGAAAGGCGGTATTGGTGTAAAGATACTCCATCTTCTCTTTATGCTTCAACTCTTCGCTGGCCATTTTCAATAGCATTTCCCGCAGGTCTCCGTCAGCGTGCAGGTTGGCCAACTCGGTGTAAAAATGATGGGACCGGAGTTCCCTGTGAGAAGCCACCAGATAGACATCCTCGGGTTTTGAATTTTCATCCACCTCGGGCTCTTCTAAATACTCAGCAATTTTATAATGAACCGCATCGCTCATCCGTAAAGCAGTCTCGCCTAAATTGCCGTCGCGATAACTCACCAAAAAAGCCTTATGCTTCTTTTCTTCGCCGGCAATAAATTCCAGCGTGTCTTTGACATCCGCGTCAACGACTTTTGAATGGATGTCCATATAAAAGTCATAAGCGTCTTCTTCCCTTTTGATGGCAATCTCAAGAATATCGGAAACTCTTTTTTCCATTGGTGGGCCTCCTCGCTGCATTATTCGAATTATCGGGTATAAATTTTACTGACAATGCCTTTTCATGGTGAGTGGAACCAATTTCGTCAGCTTCTGGTCGCTTGCGACTGGCGGCTGGCTATCAGTTGGTTAAATGCAGGTAGAGTTTAAAATTGCGTAGTTCAGAATTGGTGCTTACAATTAACGCTAATATACCCTTTCTGCTGTTCAATCGTTTTAGTCAGAAGCCAGCAGCCAGGAGCCAGTGACAAGCGACCGGTTGATTCATAGCATAAAAATAGCTATAAATAAAATCACGTCAACTCCCTAAAACAATTGAGAGGCCTATCCCATGGAAAATAAGATAACAATGTCAACTGCGATTCTGGAGGCTTTCGATGACGGTATTTATGTCATGAATCAGGATCTGGTGGTTGAATATATGAACAGCGCCATGATCGCCGAATTTGGCGAGGGTATCGGGAAAAAATGCCATGAATTGATCAATCAATCGGATAAAAAATGTCCCTGGTGCCAATCGGATACAATATTTGAAGGCAAAAAAATCAGCCGGGAAGTGTATATTCCTCAGTTTGACAAGACCTACTATCTGACAGAAATACCATTCGAGAATGGAGATGGAAATATTTTAAAGCTGAGTGTTTATCGTGACATCACCGAAAGTAAAAAGCGCGAAGAAATGCTCAGGGCCTCAGAAGAGGAATTTAAAAATCTATTCGAACATGTGGCCTGCGGGGTGTTTATCAGCAGTAAAGAAGGAAAGTTTCTAAACGCCAACCGTGCCCTTCTGGATATGCTGGGTTATGATAATAAAGAAGAATTTTTGAACATCGATATCGCCGAGGATCTTTATGTCAGTCCAGAGGAACGGCAAAAATTCAAAGAAATGATTGAACGCGACGGCCGGGTGATTGACTATGAGGTCGAATTTAAACGCAAAGACGGCAGCACCATACCGGTACTGCTGACCGGGCATGTCCGTTATGACCAACAGGGAAATGTGATCGGCTATGAAGGGCTAAATTTGGATATCACTCAAAGAAAGCTGATGGAGCGTCAACTGAAGGAAGCCCATGATTTCATCAATAAAATTATTCAAAGCTCACCGAATGCCATCACCGCCACTGATATGAAAGGCAATATCCTGATCTGGAATCCTGCGGCCGAAGAAACCATCGGGTATCAGGCAGCCGATGTCATCGGCAAAATGAACATCCAAAAGATTTATCCCGATGAGATTGCGCGCAAGGTCATGCAGATGCTGCGTAAACCGGAGCATGGGGGGGTCGGCCGGCTGAATGCCTATCCCATGGTCTATGTGCGGCAGGACGGTACGGTTGTTGAAGGCAACCTCTCAGCAGCCATAATTTACGACTCCAGCGGCAAGGAGATCGCCACCGTCGGTTCATTTGTGGATCTGAAGGAACGCCTGGAAATGGAACGCGCGCTGCGGCGAACCCAGGAACAATTGTTGCAGTCCGAGAAGCTGGCTGCTATGGGGCGCTTGACCTCTCAGATTGCCCATGAACTCAACAACCCGCTTTATGGTATTATGAATACCCTTGAATTGCTCAAAACCGAGATTTCCCCCGACAGTAAACGCCGCAAAGTTCTGGAAATGGCGCTATCCGAAACCCTCAGACTCAGCGATTTGCTGCGCAAAATGCTTTCGTTTTCCAAACCCGACCAGGAAGAAAAGCAGGCCGTTGATCTGAATACGGTTCTGGATGAAATTTTGCTGCTGCATGAAAAGCAACTGCAGGAAAATGATATTAAAATCAAAACATCATTCGCAAAAGCACTTCCAGAAATCAACGCTTCAAAAAATCAGCTGCGTCAGGTTTTTTTGAATCTGGTAGCCAATGCCCGCGATGCAATGCCCAATGGCGGCACCTTGAACGTGAAAACCGAGTCAAACCAAGAAAATGTTAACATCGAGATCTCAGATACCGGTATCGGCATCGAAGACGAGCATATTAAAAAAATTTTTGACAGCTTCTTTACTACAAAAGATACCGTCAAAGGGGTTGGCCTGGGCTTATCCGTTTGCTATGGCTTCATTAAAGATCACGGCGGGGATATTCAAGTAAAAAGCAAGGTGAATGAAGGCACAACCTTTACCATTAACTTTCCCGTCTATAAAGAATCCACCGAAGATAGTAAAACGATTGAATGAAGCTCCCCGCCGTGCGCCTAAGGCGGACAGGATATTCAGGCAAAGACGAATAAGGAATTTTTCTTGACATTTAGATGTGTTTTCAAATATTTAAATGCCAAGCCTAGCTCTCATAGGTTTCAATTTCTGACTTCGAGCGCGATCTCATAATCAACTCACACGACTATTCCTACTCTCCTGTGAAAGTGTTTCTCAGCGTCTAATTTTTTTCTCCCTTACGTAGATACCGGCTTTTCCTACATCCTGGTCGAAAAAATCACGAAACGTTAAATCGCATAAAGGCTTAAATACCGGCTTCTTAAATACGATCCTAACTCGTGTTAGGAGAAAGGAGGAATTCAACATGTCGAATCAAAATAAGGGATGGGAGATGCACATTACGGAAATGGACCTTTTTACAGGTCTGAATTTGAATGTAATGGGAGAGATTGCTGATGTTTGCTGCGTTGAGGAAAATTTTACGAAAGGCACTGTGATCTTTAAAGAGGGGGATGAAGCCAAATTCCTTTACATCTTGGTTAATGGAATTGTGGATCTTAAAATCAAAGGTGAGACAACCGTCTACAGCCTGACAGAGCAAAGTGATATTTTTGGCTGGTCGAGTATGGTTGAAAATGCGCAATATACCGCCACCGCCCTATGTAACAGGGATATTAGGGTAATCAAGATTGATACGCGTAAATTAAACAGGTTATTTAATGAAAATCCTATCTTCGGGCTCACAGTTTACCGAAGACTATGCGGCGTGTTCAATCTAAGGCTCTCAAGCATTTATAAAAGGTTTTTATCCGTCAAATAAATGGATAACCCCCAAATGCGTTCTAGACTTCCAGAATCAGTCAATTTGGCAGCGCGGTTCTGTTTAAATCCCAAGATAAATTAAGTTGTTGATATTGATCACGAAATAAAAATATTTTTTCTAAAAAATCCCCGGTAACATTATTTTTCAAAACGCATATATAGCGGTTGTCAAAAAAACGTTCCGTTTGCGGAAGGTTTTTTTGCTACAACCGCTTATGCCGCTATCCTTTTAATCGGAACATATTTATGACAAGCGGTATAATTATTATTTAAAGATTTTTGCTGCCTGCTCTATATCCTCCGGACAAAAAACAAACAGGCATTTCTCTTCAGGTGATGATACGGATCCGTAGACATAATTAATGTTAATGCCTTCTTCACCGAATTTTGAGGATATTTTTGCCAGTTCGCCCGCCCGGTTCTCTAGCTCAAGG
>JASFIX010000123.1:0-8965 GCA_050122435.1 Desulfobacterales bacterium | reverse complement strand
AAACGGTTGGTTCGGACCGGATCATTATAATCATCCAGCTGCCGGTGAAACGTTTCGAGAAAATGGTCGTTGGTATCCTCATAGCCCATGTGACCTTCCTGAAAGTCACGCAGGTAATCCTGATCGCTGGCGATGTCCAGATCCAATTTGGCGAAAAACCCCAGGGGAGCCGCCTGATGATGGCTCATGCGAAACCAATAGCGACTGTTATTGGTACGCAGGACCTCTTCACCGGCATCATTATAGCCATAGCTGTCGCTTGATTTCCCACCTTCATCTGATTTATCATCTTCAAACCCGTCTATCATGACGGTGCCCCGGGAGCGCTCATTCAGGATATAGCGGAATTCAGCTCCCGGTTTTATGCCGCGATTTGACATATAGTTGGCGTATAAGGTTGCATCGGTGTTTTCTGAGATGGCCCAGAAAAAGGGTTGGTTATATAGATAACCTTTGCGCTTGGTTTCACCGAATTGAGGCGTCAGAAAACCCGTCTGTCGATCCTTTCTTGCCGGATAGTAAAACCATGGGGTGTACAAAACCGGCAGCTTTCTTGCCCGCAGAACAGCGTGTTTAACGGTGCCGGATCCATCTTCTTTAATCACGACATCTTTGCCGCTGATTTTCCAGCTTGGCGTGGGTCCGTCGCAGGTGGTCAGGGTGGCTTTATCGATGTGGTAGGTTTTTTCGCCGGTTTTTTCAATTTTGTCAGCTGTAATATGAAAATTGTTTTCTTTCAGGAATAAACTAGCATTTTCTATCCAACCCACCTGGTTTTCGAGATCAATTTCCAGCTGACTGCCGGATAGAATATCCTGGCCGACGGTGAAAATCACGTTGCCCCGGGCAATCACACGCCGGGTTTTGTGATCGTAAAGGATATAATCAGCCGTCATCTTTTTATCCGCTTTAAATATTTGGACGTTTCCGCTGGCGGCATACTGATCCAGTTGCTGGTCGTAGGTCAAAACATCGGCATCAAGCACCCACGGCAGTTGGGCCTCCTCTCCTAGAAAGCCTTCCTTTTCGAGCTCCAAAATCTGGGCGACTGCCGGATGTGGAATTGCCAGGGCGCCCAACATAAAACAGCCCAAAAAGGCCGTCCGTATGCTCCTCATTAAAATGAGAAGTTGTAGCAGGCGTTTGAATCGTCTCAGCCCCAGGCTGGCCCCCCTGCAATTTTCATTGAGTTTGGGAAGAACCATTCCGTTCTGCTTTTTTAGGATCCCCGTCCGAGTGCGTTAGTTTGGCCGTGAAAGCCGTAATTCATTCATATTTGTTGAATATGATTGTAATTTGGGATATACATTCAGACCAGTTAAATATGTCAAGATATTATCGGAAAGTCAATTGAGCGCAAAACGTTATGGCCCCTGGAATAAAAATTAAGCGTCAACCCGATCCAAATAGCCAATTCAATTCGTTTTCAGACAAATTCGGCCTTGCGTATGGCGCAAAACAGATACTCACCCCTGTTTATGTACGGGAGAGTTCAAGGGCCGATCTGCCGACCCCGCTGATGTTTCCTCTCACTAATTTGTGTTATCCAAAGTTCCCGTAACCCGATTTGTGTGATTCACTATGAATATTCTATTAACCAATGATGATGGTATTTATGCTCCCGGATTAGAGTCTCTTTACAAGCATCTGGCGGCACGGCATTCTGTTTCGATTATTGCGCCCGATCGTGAACAAAGTGCCGTTGGCCACGGTATCAGCTTAAATAAACCACTGCGTGTTAAAAAGGTTTCGATCAATAATGCGTTTAAGGGTTACGCTGTTTCGGGGACACCGGCTGATTGTATCAAGATGGGGGTATTGGAAATCTTGGATGCCAAACCGGACATGGTGATTTCAGGGATTAATCCCGGAGCGAATGTCGGTGTAAATATTAATTATTCCGGAACAGTTGCTGCCGCCAGGGAGGCGGCCTTATACGGTATCCTGGCTATCGCGGTGTCGATCCATAGTCGCGATGTACAAAATTATGATGATGCTGCGCTGTTTGTCGAATCACTGGCAATAGATGTGTATGCCAACGGGCTCCCGTCTGGAACGTTTCTAAACGTCAATATTCCCAACCGGCCCATGAATGAAATTCCGGGCATTCGCTTCAGTCGACTCGATATGGATTTTTTCCCTGAATATATTGAAAAACGGATGGATCCTCGCGACCGGACCTATTACTGGCAGGGATGTGATTCTTTGCCAGCGGGCAAGTCTACCGATATCGACGGTTCGGCCTTATGCGAAGATTTTATCTCGATTACACCCATAAAATGCGACCAGACCGATTATGGCGTGCTCGAAAATATAAAGGGCTGGAAAATAGTCGCCCGATCAAAAGAGGAGAAGCCTACTCAGAAAAAGTAGATCAAAGTGTTAGGTTAGCGCGTTTTTCCGTTGAGCCGGTTGTGCCCGTTTAACAAGGATAAATGTCAACTTTACATTTTACGGGCCAACGGGCCAACGGGCCAACGGGTTCAACCTGTATTGGTTCGATGTAATTTTTGATATACTTTTAACCTATAAAAGGGCAACAACAACGGAACAACTTTATGTTCATCACACTGGAAGGCATCGAAGGCTCAGGAAAAACGACCCAGATCGGTCGATTGGTGGAATTCCTTGAAAAAAAGGGGATTAGTTGTGTTACCACCCGGCAGCCGGGTGGCACCCTGATCGGGGAAAATATTCGATCGATTCTGTTGGATCCAGCAAATAGTGCCCTGGCGCCTCTGGCGGAATTGCTTTTGTACATGGCTGATCGCGCCCAGCATATTCATGAGCTTATCAGACCGGCGCTAAATAACGGCAAGACGGTGGTATGCGATCGATATTTTGATGCCACTTTAGTCTATCAGGGCTTTGCCAGGGGACTGAGCATCGAGCTGATCGGACAACTCCATCAAATTTTGTTTGATGATTTAAAGCCTGATGTTACCCTGTTGCTGGACCTTCCGCCCCAGGTGGGTCTGGAGCGTGCCTGGCAGCAATTAAACAACGGACAGCGATCCGGGGATGAAAGTCGTTTTGAAGCCGAAGCATTGGCTTTTCATGAAAAAGTCCGTGCCGGCTATCTTGAACTGGCCCGTCTTGAACCGGATCGATTCCGAATTGTCGATGCAGCCCAATCGCCAGATGAGGTGTTTACGGCTATACGTGAAATCGTATCATCTGTCCTTAAAAACAACGAAAAAGCATGAAAGCGTAATTATATTCAATGGACAGTTCTATCCTGGATGCCATTGGCAATACGCCCCTGGTTGAAATCAAAAAGCTCAATCCGAATCCCCATGTAAAGCTGCTTGCCAAACTCGAGTATTTTAATCCCGGCGGCTCGATCAAGGACCGCGCCGCTCTTTATATGATTGAGGCGGCCGAAAAATCCGGAGAGCTGATTCCGCAAAAAACCGTGATCGAACCCACCAGCGGAAATACCGGGATCGGTCTGGCCCTGGTTTGTACGGTCAAGGGATACCGCTTGCTGTTGGTGATGTCCGATGCGGTCAGCATCGAGAGACAAAAGATCCTAAAGGCCCGGGGGGCCGACATTCTTTTAACACCGGGTCATTTGGGTACCGATGGCGCTATTGAAGAGGCCTACCGGCTGGCCCGCGAAAACCGGGACACCTATTTTCTGCCCGATCAATTTAATAATGAAGCCAACTGGAAGGCTCACTATTATGGCACGGCTGAAGAAGTCTGGCAGCAAACCAACGGCAAGGTCACCGTTTTTGTGGCCACCCTGGGAACCAGCGGGACCCTAATGGGTGTTTCCAGAAGGCTGAAGGAATACGATCCGTCCATCCAGATTATCGGCGTGGAGCCTTATCTGGGACACAAGATCCAGGGGTTAAAAAACATGAAAGAAGCCTATTACCCTGAGATTTTTGAAAAAAAACGCCTGGATCAAAAACTCAATGTCGCCGATGAAGATGCTTACGAAATGGCACGGCGACTGGCCAGAGAAGAAGGCATATTTGTCGGCATGAGCAGCGGTGCGGCCATGGTCGCTGCCTGCAAGGTTGCAGCTGAAATGGCGGCCGGCACTCTGGTCGTGCTGTTCCCTGACAACGGCGAGCGTTATTTAAGCACCTCGCTATTTGCGGTGCGCGAAGAGATTAGCCTAAAATTATTCAACAGCCTGTCGCGCAAAAAAGAGGTGTTTGAGCCTGAAACCCCGGGAAAGGTTAACGTTTATTCCTGCGGCCCCACCGCACATACCCGCATCCATCTGGGGGAATTGCGCCGCATCGTTTTTGCCGACCTGCTGTGCCGTTACCTCGAAAACCGTGGTTACGCGGTTAATCATATGACCGATATCAATGATCTTGATGACAAAGCCATTCGTGGATCTGAAGAAGCCAATGTTGATTTAAGAGAATTTACCGAAGCCAATATCTCCCAATTCAAAGACGACCTGTCTGTTTTAGGCCTTACCCGGGCCAGCTTCTACGCCCAGGCGAGCGAACATGTTGATGATATGGTGGCCCTAGCTGAAAAACTGGTCAAAAAGGGCGTTGCTTATGAAAAACTGAGATCATTATATTTTGACATCTCGCGTATGGATGGCTACGGAAAGCTTTCCGGGATTGATATCAACAAGATAAAAGTGGGTGCCACGGTTGATCTGGATGACTATGAAAAACAAAATCCGCGGGATTTCACTCTTTTTAAACGATCCAAACTTTCAGAATTAAAAAGAGGCATATTCACAAAAACCTCTTGGGGAAACGTACGGCCTTCTTGGCACATTAAATCAGCGGCCATGTCCATGAAATATTTAGGCGATTGTTTTGATATACATACCAGCAGCCGAGAACTGGTTTTTCCCCACCACGAAAATGAAAATGCAATTGCCGTCGCCGTAACCGGGAAACCCCTCGCAAAATTTTGGGTACACTGCGATCGGGTGCTGATCGACGGTAAAAAATTAGATGAACGCTCAGCGGAACTGACGATTGCAGATTTAATGAACATGGGCTATTCCGGTCGGGTCATTCGTTTCTGGCTGCTGTCCAGTCACTATCGCAAACCAATTGCGTTTTCAAAAAAGCGCCTGGACGACGCCAGTAGGGCGCTTGAACGGCTTGATCGCTGTGTGTACAATCTGCGCTGTGTGAAGCAAGATCAACCCTATCCGGAACTCGAACAATTGCTTTTCGATCTTAAAAACGGATTCACCAGCGCCATGGATGATGACTTAAATATTTCAGCAGCCTTGGCGACGATTTTCACAATTGTGAAAAAAGTGAATATCCTCGTTCGAGAAAAACAACTTTGTCCGGAAGACGCTTCAAAGATAATCGAAGGATTTCATGATGTCGATCTGGTCTTGAATTTGTTTAATTTTTTTGATGACATTGCTGATCCCAACGTTCAGCGACTGCTGAGTCAAAGAGATAAGGCGCGCTCAGAGAAAAATTGGGAGCTTGCGGATAAGATCAGGGAAGAGCTGAGATCACTGGGGATTTTAGTGCAAGATCAAAATTAGAGTACAAAGGGTCGGCACACTTAGGTTCAAGTTCTTGTTTTATTTGTTTTATTGGTTGAATTCGTTTACTTGGTTAAGTGCTTGAACCAATTGAACCAATCAAACCAATTGAACTAATGAAACTGTCCGATTGTGTTCTACCTTTGAACGGGTTTAGGATGAAGAACCGAGAATGATAAAACCCATCTATTTCCCTTATACCTACGTATCTCAATGGGTGGCGGAAACACTGGCAGCCCTTTTTAAACGGTTTACTGTTTATCAGCCCTCGGGCCGGAAATTGCCTTCTGAGATGCAGCCCTGGATCGAAGCTGACGTGATGCAGGTCCGTGTGCCCGTGCAGACGAAAGATGAAATCCTTGCAAAGGTGGCTAAAGAATTTCGGTCGTTTGCCGGTTTGCACAACGAGAGCAAGAACCTCAAGACAGCGGCTTTTTGGGGGCAGCAGGGGGCCATTCCTCATTTTGCTGAATCCGCAGTTTCCCGGATTATTTCGGATGTGAAAAAGAATAGTTGGTCAGCATCTGCCGAAGCGGATTTCGATCCGCTGTTTAGCGCCCAGGTTTTCCTTGATTTTGCCCAGGAGTTCGATCGGCAGAGTGCTGAAATAAATCGAGAACTCGGTGAAAGCGAACAGCATTCGCTTAATCTTTTTAAAGAAATACGCGGTGAAAAAGAAAATGGACTGCCGGCCACCCCGCTCAGCGCTGGAATCCAGGTAGAGGATCCCGCTGAGTATATGGCACTGGATCGATTAAACGCCTGGATACGCCTGTTTATGTCTGGTCCGGTCGATTCAGGGCTTTTAATAACCAGCAGCCCGGCGGTCTTCAACCACTTGATTGAAAACCTAACTGCTTCGCAGCAGGTGATACAAGCTGAAAGCCTGCCGGTCACGGATGCGAATGATGCTGCTGTCGTTTCCTGGAGGGATTCGCTTTTAAAACGAATGAAACAACTTATTGAAAGCAGGGGGGGACCCGGCGAGCACACCTTCGGTGATGTGTCCCTGCCACAGGGTCAGCGATCAAACGTCAGGCTGACGCTCTATCTGGTGCCGGGCAAAGGCGCATCGAATATATTTGCCCGTATTTTCGATGATAAGACCTTCGATACCCGGCGATCCGATCAAAAAGCTGAATTCGGCAATACCCTGATCGGGCTCATCGATCGGTGACCCATCGATATACGAAACACTGAACACCAATGGATACAAATTCATTAAATTTTGTAAAAAAAAAGCTTCAAGACTTGACTCGGTTTTCCAATTGGTATATTGACTTTTGTCTTAAACTGAATCCAAGGTGGATAACCAGCACCTTAACCAAACCTAATTCGAAAGGAGACTTTTATAATGGCTTTTAATGTTGTCGTAGACCAAGAAAAATGCACAGGCTGCGAAGAATGTGTAGATGTTTGCCCGGTTGAAGTTTTTGAACTGGAAGATGGAAAATCCTCACCTGTGAATGCGGATGAATGCCTGGGCTGCGAAAGCTGTGTCGAGGTCTGTGAAGAAGCTGCGATTACCGTAGAAGAGATTTAAATCGATCTGACCCTCTGCCCCGCGGTTGCATCCTACAGCCCGGATCAGGGGGTCTTTTTTATGGATACGCCGATTGCTCACCTTTTAGATTCTCAGTCACAACCAAAACCCGCGCCGTTTAACGCAGCACTTTTTTTAAACCCGGAACATTATATTAGTCATTAATAATAGGAGCTTGTCGCATTACCTGCACCTTGCCTGTGTAAGCAAAATATGGTAATTGAGTGTTCTTATACCGGGTGGTTCACAGCCTTTTCCACGGTCCGCCTGCAATGTCGCGGGCAATGTCGTGCCCCTATCGTTTATCGCCTGTAGTGAAAAAATTCGACCCACCCACCGCGCGGGGGAGCATTGACTGACCATGTCACATAGTATTTATCATCTGCCATGAAGCAATATGTTATTGATGAAATCCGGCCCGCGGACCATCCTAAAATGAAGCAATATCTGGATGAGTCCTATGGGCCGGTAGAAATGGGTGGTATTTATTGGATACCGCTAGCCCCAGAGATGCTGACTGAGATACAACGTTCGCATACGGATTGCCAGCCCTTTTACTTCGCCATAGAGTTGGAGGAAACACGCCTCGCTCTTGAATTATTAGTCCGCACCAAAAACCGAATCCGATGCGCTTGTATCGGATATGCTTCGAGGGACCAGCAGATCTGGATTATGGAAGCTGTGGATGCCATATTTGAAAAATTGGACATTGCGACCTGATAAGTGATTTTGGATTTTAGATTGCGGATTTTGGATTTAAAACAGTTGCGGCAGTTGAGCCTTGAATTCAAGCCCTTTTCAATCCAAAATCTAAATTCCAAAATCCAAAATTAATTGGAATAAAAAGCTGCCACGATACCTAGCTTTCTTTGGGGTATTGTTCCGAAAATGTTGATTGAACGATTAGGTGATGTAGGGATGATTCGGACCTTATACATCGCGATCTGGGTTGCGTTTGCCACTTTGGTATGTGGCACAGTGGTCATTGTACTTTCATTTTTCCTGCGGTCAGGCAATTTCATGCATAAAATCGCCCGGTTTTGGGGCAGATCAATTCTGGTGGCCAGCCGGATTAAAGTTTCCGTTAAAGGGCTGTCCAACATCGACCCGTCGAGTCCTTATATTTATATGCCCAACCACCAGAGTAATTTTGATATTCCGGTTCTACTGGGGCATCTCACGGTTCAGTTTCGATGGCTGGCCAAAAGGGAGCTTTTTAAAATTCCGATTTTTGGGCGCGCTATGCGCAATGTCGGCTATATCAGTATTGACCGATCCAATCGCCAATCCGCTTTTGAGAGCCTTAAAGTGGCGGCTGACAAAATTAAAGGCGGCGTATCGGTGCTTATTTTTCCGGAGGGCACCCGTAGTCGGGACGGCAAAATCCAGCCTTTCAAAAAAGGGGGATTTGTTATGGCGATTGATTCTGGCGTCCCGATTGTACCGGTTGTCATAACCGGGACGCGCGCGATAATGCCCAAGGGAAGGTTTCGAGTCTATCCGGGCCATGTCAGCATGGTTATCCACAAGCCGATCGAAACTTCGACTTACACCCGTGAGACAAAAGAAGGGCTTATGGAAAACGTTCGTCGGGTCATTTCCAGCAATTTTGAAAACAGCTAAATGGATAAACGCGCATGCTAAAGATTATACCCTTAGGCGGCCTTGGTGAAATTGGTCTCAATATGATGGCATTCGAATACGGGGGCACGCTTTTTGTGGTCGATGCCGGGTTGATGTTTCCCGAAGATTATATGCTGGGTGTGGATTTTGTCATCCCGGATATGGACTATTTACGTCAGAACCGATCCAGCGTGGCGGGTATCGTTTTAACGCATGCACATGAAGACCATATCGGCGCTCTGCCGTATTTGCTAAGGGAGCTTAAAGCGCCGGTTTTCGGCACACCCTTTACGCTGGGGCTG
>JASFIX010000122.1:0-8973 GCA_050122435.1 Desulfobacterales bacterium | reverse complement strand
TGCGGTTATCGGGGGCCTTGGCAACATCTGGGGGGCCTTGATCGGTGGCTTGATATTGGGGCTGGCGGAGGCCTTGAGTGCCGGAGTCATTGCATCCTACATGACCGATGTGGTTGTATTTGTGATTCTGATGCTGGTCCTGTTCATCAGACCGGAGGGTCTGCTAAAATCCAAATTATAAATACAAAATACAGAGCTGCTCGATGTTGGAAATCTCTTTATCTAGAAAAGTGGTGCGAACAGCTGCTTAAATATATAGTAAATCAACGGAATAAATATTGCGGGCAGGCAATTGCCGACCTTTATTTTTACCATTTCGAGCATATTAAAGCCCATGGCCACAATCAGTAAACCGCCGACCGCCGACATCTGAGTGATGACTTCCGGTGTTAAAAATTGCTTCATAAAAGACGCGCTGACCGTGATTAATCCCTGGTACAGAAATACAGATGCAGCCGAAAACAGCACACCGATTCCCATCGAAGCAGCAAATATGATGGAGCCGAGTCCATCCAGTACCGATTTGGCAAACAGGGTGTCGTGATTGCCGGTCAGCCCGCTCTCCAAAGCCCCTACTATCGCCATTGACCCCACACAATAAAGCAAACTGGTGGTGACAAAACCTTTTGAGATACTGCTGCCGGGTTTTGCGAATCTTTCTTCAAGCCAGTTTCCCAAATTATTGACCCGATCCTCGATTCTGCTCAGTTCTCCGATGATGGTTCCAAAAGCGAGGCTGCAAATAAGAATGATAAACGCATCCGTTTTCCAGGCCATTTTGAGGCCGATCAAGATGACGGCAAACGCCACGGCATGAATCAAAGAATCCGTCATCTTTGTTGGAATGAATCGGCTGAAAACCAGGCCGATAAGACTGCCACCGATTATGGCCATTGTATTGACAAACGTTCCTAACATCGTAATCTCCGGTCCAGTTGAATACGCAATGAATTTATCTATTTTTCTCCGATTTGATGATAATTTGATTGGCAGCATTTATTCCAGAGTTAAAGCTGGCTTCTAAGCTTGAGATGGGAAAGCTCTCGCCGGCAAAATAAATATTTTGCCACCCGTTTTCAATAAAACCGCGAACAGCATCTCTTTTGGCCAGATGTCCCGGTGGAAGCTGCAGTGCGCCGTATTCCCATCGATAGATCTTTTGAAAAATCATTTTATTTGAAAATTTGGGGAAAACCGCATCCAGTTCCATTAAAACCAGTTTGGCTATCTTCTGATCTGTTTCGTGTAACAACCTACGACTGGCGCTTTCTTGAAGGATGCAAGTTGCAAGCGTTTTTCCGGGGGGTACACGCTGGGGTCCTTTATGCTGATCAAAAACCACATTACCCAGGATATCAAATTCAGATCGTAACAGATTATTGATCATGGCGACATCCTCGACTTTATCGTCCGTCGCCGTCGCCACCACTATGGATGGTGCGTAAATAACGCTGCGAAAATATTCATTCAGTTTTTGCGGTAAGCGCTCTATGAGTCGGGGAACAAGGGGTAAGGGAATGGCCAGGACAATTGCATCAAAGGTAAGCAAGCTCGAATCAATCCCTCCGACCTCAATTTCATAGGGCCCCTTTTCACCCAGCTTGGTAATTTTGCGTACGGGTGAATTCAACCGAATATCCAAATCCAGTTTTATGCGGCTCGGTAAGGTCCCCATACCGTTATCAAAGGCAAATATTTTGAATTTTGACAGGTTTCTTAACAGGGCCAGAAGGGAAGCCTTTGAATTGCTTTCAGGGGAGCCTAATAAAATTTCACATAAGATGGGGTAGGCGATTCGCTCCAGAATCTGTTCGTCATAATGGTTGCATAAAAAATCTGTAACCGATTCATTTTCCAGTTCAAACGTTTTTTGAGTCGGCCGGTCCAAATTTAGCGCTTTGCCGAGTGACCGGGCATAAAGGAAGAGTTTGAGTATGTCTTTTTTGCTTTTAATGGAAAGCAGTTTGTAGGTCAGAAAATCTGAGGGGGAACCTATCTTTATCCGATATTGCTTGCCATCATAAAATGTTGCAGCCGTACCTGAAGTTGGGACCAGGGATTTATTCAATCCCATCTGGCCCGCAAAACCTTTTAAATTTCTGTAAAATTCAGGAATTGTATAGGCCGCCTTGTCGATAATAAAGCCATCTACGGTTTCTGAGCTCATTCGACCGCCGACAAAAGATCCACTTTCAAAAAGAACCGGTTTAAACCCGGCCTGTGTTAAATGGTAACCTGCGGCAAGACCGGAAATACCGCTGCCCACAATGGCGACATCTGGTGATATTTTATCCCTTTGAATCATTAATCCATACCGCTAATAGCAATCGTTTGTAGCAGGTTGAGTATCACAAAGCATATAATGATGGGGAAATCGTGAAAGTGAATAACCATGCGGGAACAGAAACGCATCCGTTTTTTCATCTGGTCCAGGGCGCCGGTTCAGATTTCAGGAATAATATCAAGTGAAAACCCTAATTCGTCCACTAAAATTGATCGGTAAGTGTCAAAAACCGTATCTTTAATCTCCGCTTGGGTGTCAGGTGGTGTCTGGGCGATCATTATTCCGCTTTTGAGGATGCAGGCCTGAATGTTTTTGGATGGCTTGAAAGTGGTGCCGAATTGCCCTTTGGATTTAATCGGAAAACGTTTTTTCTTTAAAAGCGTTTCCAGTTTACCCAGGTCAACATTAATTCGTTGATTGGGCGACAGGATAAAATTCCGGCGGCCGTCTCTGGCACACGTTTCTTCAAAAAAACGGTCTGTAATTTCTTCCGGCGGGCCTTCAGGCTTAACGCCACACACCTTGCAGCTGTCCACGGATTGCATTTCCAGGATGTTGAATTCAAATTCTCTGAGATCAATATAGAGCAACTTGTTATAAAGTTTGGGTTTCTGTCCGATGATGAATCTCACCGCCTCTGAAACCTGCACCGAGGAAACCATGCCGATAACCGATGGATGTACACCGACCACCCCGCAGACCGGCAGGTCCCCATCTTTGAGCCCGGGCATAAAGCATTCCAGACAAAATGTTTGCCCGGGTATTAATGTCGAAGCATTTCCAAATGCTTCTATCGCAGCCCCGAAGACATAGGGGATTTTAAGCTTGTTGCAGATGCGGTTCACCAGATAGCGGGGCTCCGGCCGATCCAGACCGTCAATCACGATGTCCATCCCGCTGATAAGTTCCTCCGCGTTGATCGAATTCAAAGATTCAGGAATCGGATCCAGCTTCACATCCGGGTTGAGCTTGCTCAGTTTCTGTTGGGCAATTTCCACCTTCGGCATACCGACGCTATGGGCATCATAAAGATGCTGGCGGTGAAGATCGGAACGGGAAACAATATCCCGGTCCACAATACGCAAAAATCCGATGCCCATTCCGACAAGTTGAGTGGCAATCGGTGAACCCAGGCCGCCCACACCAATCAGGCATGCTTTGGCATTACGCAGTTTGAGCTGCCCATCATATCCAATGTCGGCCAGCACAGTCTGTCTTGAATAGGTGTCCAGCTCTTTATCGGTAAGTTCTTTTGGCATATTTACTTTGAGCTAAATTGATTAATCCAAAAACATTTTTTGCAAACTATTTGCCTAAGTATACTACGTAAATAAAACAAAATTTCAATCCTAAAATAATCGGTAAAAGGAGCTTAGCTTAAAATAAAAATATATTAAACTTCTTTTTGGGAATTAATCTTATGGATATAAAAGCGTGACATATGGCAAGATACGTGTATATACACCTATCATGAAGTATCCTAAAACACAAAAATTGAAAGAAATCTGTCACGAAATCGAAAACAACTGCATGGGAGCCCATGTTCGACGAGCAGCCCGGTTCTTAGCAGTCTATTATGATGATTATTTAAGGCCTTCAGGTCTTAAGGGGACCCAGTTTACATTGCTGAATGAAATATATCTGCATCCCTCAATTGCCGTAGGTCAACTGGCTGAAAGATTAGGTGTAGATCGTACGACGTTAAACCGCAATTTGAATCTGCTTGAACGCAAAGATTTAGTGCGGTCAAGGGCGGGGGAGGATCTTAGGCTGCGATCATTAACTTTGACCCCAAAAGGAAAACAATCACTAAAGAGCGCTCTACCACTATGGAAGATGGCACAGTCGGAGGTTGAATGCCTCTTTGGTAGACATCTTCAAAGATTATTGGGTGATCTCCGTAAACTTGAAAACTTAAAACGGTAAAATATTTACAATGATATGTGTATACACACATATCGTCCTTTTAAGTGTGAGGAGATGAGCAAAATGGACTTGAGTGGGCCAAGTGGCTGGCTGCCAACGAACGCAATGCCCATTTCGGTTTCAACCTGGCATATATCATCGATAAGCGCAAAATGCGCAAAAAAGGCTTTAAACCTAAAGATATTCAATCTACCAGAATATGCAATTAAGTTAAAGTTAAACTTAATAAATATATTTTAAACGTTTGAAACTAATTGATATAAATTATTACTAATCGCATTAAATGAACAGATTTACAGTCGCTCTATTTTCTTTCGATTTGAACATCCACGTCTGTTCCATTAGAGGTCACATCGAACACCGGCGAAAGCTTGCTTAATGCTTTTAGTCTTTTTAGATTCTCAGCATCCGTTTTGACTTTAAAATTGACGCGGATGTTCTTGTATCCCCTCCGAATATCACTCGAGAGCCCCAGAAAGCCCCTGAGATCAATATCCCCTTCCAGTTCTGACTCCAATTCGTCGATTTTAATACCGCGAATGGCCGCGTGATAAATTAGCGTGGAGGTCAGGCAACCGGCGAGCGCATTCAGCAAGTGTTCCACCGGATTTGCCCCGAGGTCTTCTCCGGCCAGAACCGGCGGTTCATCACAATCCAGTTCAAATGACTTGAGATGGGAGATCTCCTGATTGGTGCCGTAAAAATTGCTGACCGTTGAATGGTTGTGGCCGCCGCTGATCCAGTTATTGTGGAGCCGAAACTTGAATTTGGCAAGTTCGGGCTTTTCTTCTATGGCTTTGACTGCATTTTCCACCGTAGTAACGTTAACGCCGTTTAAGATCTTATCATCAGACATAGTTATGTCTCCTTTTTTAGTTGTTGCCCTGAAATGCTTGTGGCGAAAAAATTTAATTGCATGCAGGGCATATTGGATAGAAAAGATAAACGTCTTTCGGATAGGTCTCTGTGTTCAGAACAGGATTCAGAACTCGAAAGAAGGTCCTGCTGATGATCAATAAAAAAGAAAGGTCAGGAGCAGGTGAGATTCAATATTAAATCGGATAATAGAATACAGGACCTAATGCAGAAATGGTATGTATGAAATGTTCAAAGTCAAGAAACAGGTTTCATATCATCTTTGATCAACTCTTTAATTCTATTCAATTTTATCGAAATGTAAGCCCCTGAATCCAAGATAAACAATAGATTGCTTCACTTCTCCATTTTTATCCTTAATAAAGTTTATCTTGAACTCCCCGATTTTTTTTGACTCCCCGAAAAATTGAGTTTCGCTTTCTGGGATGAGCTCCACTTTGTCGAAAAAAGAGATTCGCGTATAAAGCTTACTCCTTTCTCTGAAAACCGGTGCTACAATTCCATGTGCTTTTGCTTCATATTTTCCGGTTAGCTGATCAAGAATTTCCGGAGATAATTTAATCGCTTTTTTAGGCGGTACTGACGGTACGATTGAGGGAATGATATATTTTAACAAAAATCCTTCAGGGCCTGAATGGCCCTTCGAATTGAACACTCTGCTGGTAAAAACAGCAACCAAATCCAACTGCGGTATGATAAATATTTTTTGCCCCCCATGTCCGGAGGCAAAAAGCACCTCAATTGTTTGGTTGTTCATGGTTGTTTTACCAATCCACCATTGATATCCGTATCCTATTCCAAGGCCATCGATATGTTTATTTGTTGATTCCGCAACCCATTCCTTGGATACGATCTGTTGATCTTTCCATTTGCCATTTTTCATTATCATATGGCCAATTTTGGCCATATCCCGTGGCCTTAAATGGAGACCGCCGTCTGTTTGAATATTGCCATCCGGAAATTTATCCCAGCGATAATCTGAAATCCCCAGTGGAGCGAAAAGATATTGCCCGGCAAATTCATCGATGTACAGACCGGATGTGTTTTTTACGATTCCGCCCAGAAGAATGGTTAGCCCGCTATTGTAATAAAACTTTTCTCCGGGTGCCGCGATTACCTTTCGATCAAGAACAAACCCGATGGGATCGCCGCTATCATACATCTGGTGGGTTGTGTGTCGTGGATCTCTACGAGAATATCTTGTTGCGTCCCAATCCAGTCCTGCAGCCATGGTAAGTATGTGTTGAAGGGTGATCGGATATTTTTGATAGATCCATTTAGTGCCTTCATATTCGGGGAAAAACTCATAAGCCTTCGTCTCGACATCAGGCGTTATCTTTTGATCTATCGCAATGCCGATTAAAATTGACGTGATACTTTTGCTAACCGAAGCCAGAAAATGTAATTTCTCCCGATTGTATCCATAAAAGTATTCTTCAAAGACAAGTTTCCCGCCTTTAATCAGCAGTATGCCGTGGATGTTTTTGTCATTTCCGCCGAGAATATCGAGCATCATTTCATCGATTTTTGCGGGATTAATGTCTGCCTCGGTTATTGAGGCTGTTTCCCACCCATCATCAATTGTCTCGGGCTGTTGGTATGTATATTTGCCCTGCGGCAAGCCATAGGGGCCAACCCTTGGTGACCAGAGGCTGCAGGATGTGACAAATAAGATTAAAATCAGAAACAAAGACAAACACATTTTCGGGTTATTAGGGCATCGAGCCATCCTTTCACCTTCTTTCATTTTGCTTAAGTTCAATTAGAGCCATTTTTTATCTGCCTAAAATAACTTCAATTATGGGCGCTAAGTCCATAAAGTTTACCTGCATTTCTTTCTCTAAATCTTTGACTTCCCCTTCTTCATAGCAAGAGCCGAATTGTATGTTAATCGGTATGTTTTTCTGCTCACAATACCTTTTTAGGGACGGCTTGGTCATGCTTCCAATTAACAAAGCGTTGATTCCCGCACCCCATTTAAAATGCGGACCGTCGCCGCCGCTGTCTCCTATCAAGATGATTTTATTGGAAGGAATACTAAAATAGCGGGCAACCGCTTCTGTGTTTTTGAATTTGTCTTCGATTTCTAAAAGATCGAAGATATGATCGGGATCGGTATTTTGCTTTGCATAACGGACCATCGGATGGGCAGAGAGCACCGTTACTTTCGGGAGCAAATTCTTGGCGAATACCCTTTGAAAAAATCCGATCATGCCGGTGGTGTTGATCATGAAAAGGATGTTATGATTCATGCACCATTCGACGAGTTCCGGGACACCGTTATAGGTAGCGTAGGATTCGTCCAGATAACGATCCATTTGTTTTTCGGTGATGGGCGCCGGTAATAATTTTTCTATTTGATGTACGGCTTGGCCCAAGGAAATGGAATTGCCCGTATATTGTTTAAAGATTGTTTCTAATTCAGTGGTGAGTTGTGGATAGTTAAAAGAAATGAAATCAAAGGGGCCACAGGGCGCCAGACACTCATTCCAGTCTGATGAAACCATGGCTTTGTATGTTCTATTTTTGGAGTTCATTTAAAATCTTTTAACGATTTGTGGAAATAAAAACAAGCTGCAATTCTGCAATTGATTTTTGACTTTATAGAGGAAATGTATGATCTTATCTCAAATATTAAGATTGAAACAGGCATAAATCTTGAACAGGAATGATGATTATAAAAGATTAGCAGACAGTTATTTTGATTTTCTGGCCAAACGCTTTCCGGTGATGTCTGCCAGCGACGAATTTGACTTTCTGCCCAGAGCTGAGAGTGCTAGCAAATATTATGATAAGCTGGATCAATTCGACGCCAATCTAGTTGAAGACGTTATAGATGAACTAAGAAGTTTCCATAAACGCTTTGCTGCGGCCAATAATGAAGAAGGAGACCTCGATCGTTTCATCGATCTAAAATTGCTACAGGCCAATGCCGCCGGCACTTTAATCGAGCTGGATACCAAACGTTCCTGGCAATACAATCCGCTGCTGTATTTGAAAATCGGTTTTATCGGTTTGGACCATGCCCTCAACAAACCGGCAGAAAGCTCAAAGGAAGTCGCAGATAGGGCGCTGGCGCGGCTTTCTTCTATACCGGGTATACTCAAACAGGGAATCGACAATATCCGGTCAGTGCCTGAGACTTATTATCAAGCGTCATTGCGTATGGCGGAAGATTGCAAGGAATATGTCAGCGAAGTTGGGAAAATATTTTCAGAGCAATTCCCCGATCATCAGGATAGGGCTTTCAAGGCTACCCAGGATGCCAGGGTTTTTATTGAAAAATTTTATCAATTTTTGACATCTAAATCCTTCGAGCCTGATCGCCGATTTGCTGTTTCCACCTTAGAGGCTTCTTTAAAAGATCATTTTTTGTCCACCCATTCACCGAATGAAATATTTGCCATTGCCGTGGAAGAGGGCCAGAAGATTTTAGAAAAGCTTCAAAAGCTGCAATCCCAAATAGACGCGAAGAAAACCTGGGAACAGCTCTATCATTCCTTTGCCCCTTATCAAGTTGCTGAAACGGAAATTGTCGCCCTTTATAAAGATGAGATTCAACGCTTGCGTGAATTTTTCAGTCAAAATGGTTTTAGCAAAGAACTGCTGGATGCACCTGTCAAGATTAAATACACACCTACCTATCTTAAATCCGTGAGAAGTTCTGCTTCTTTTGCTGCCGCCTTTAGCCGTGATCCGCAGGAGGAAAGTTATTTTTATATTTCAACCCAATTTGCCCAGCATAATAGCAAGGAGAGCGACCATCATCTTCAACGGCGTTTGAGTCGTGAATTCAAGATGCTGACCGCTCATGAGACCATTCCCGGTCATCATTTTCTGGATTCTTTCCGCCGCAAACTTTCAAATCCCATTCGTCGACAGATTGA
>JASFIX010000121.1:0-8974 GCA_050122435.1 Desulfobacterales bacterium | reverse complement strand
ATATAGGGTCCGGCTGTCAGCGGGCGACGCTGTTGGTCGGCAATCACATTTTGTCTCGAATGCCAGACCGCAAATGCAAAGCCCTTGGAAAATAAAATGCGTCGATAGGTCCAGAAGTTATTAAACCGCATGAATGCTGATTCCTGATTTGGCGTTATTCAACTCGTAAGAATGGAACGGCATCGCTTTTACCCGAAGTTTAATTTAATACCCTCAATTAGAAATCGCAACAGCGTACTTAAAAAGATTTAGCGGATTTCAATTTTGTGTACGACAACCCGGTCCTCCCGGCGCTTTGCCTGGAGGGCAAACCCATAAACATTCCGTTGCAAACAGAGGCTTGGATCCTCGGCCGGAAAATCCGGTTCGTCCGTTTTCAGAAACCGCTGGGCGGTTTTATTGAAAAGAATCTCACGCAAGGCCTCGTTGTGATCGTATTCGCAAAAGCCCAATAGATGTGAGATGTAGCGGGCACACCATTCATCCTCAGGCGCAATTTCCTTAAGATCCCATCCCATGGCAACCAGGCTAACCTTTTCAGGTTGCTTTGCCAGAATGTAACTGGCAGTTGCGCCGGCGATATTATAGCTGGCCAGCAAGACCTCATCTGCACAATCAAGAGCTGCCAGGACACCCTGAACACCAGAGGAGGTGCGTTGAACCACGGTTTTGCCTTTAAAATAGGGGGTTCCCTTTCTAAGAATTTCACTGGGAGAATTCCCCAGATCAAATCCTTCGATCGGTATGCCGCTGACTTCACCGCTCAGCAGGAGCGCTTTGTCATTGCGTTTGAGTGCAAACGCCTCCTGTGGGGTAGAAACCAGAATCGATTTTTCAATACCCAGCGAAAACAGCAATGGTGTGCATGTAAAAGCACGGAAAACATCTATAATGACCGCGGTGCCTGTTGCACGCTGTGATCCGGCTAAAAGCCTGTCTAAATGAATCTGCATCGAAATGGATTATTATCGAATAAAAAAACCCAATGCAAGCATAAGCTTTATTCCAATCGCATTCGATTTGACAGAAAACGCAATTTTTTTTAGTCTCTGCTGAAATCGTGGGCGATTGACATTGGATTTAATCTTTTAGACCTAAAAGGATTCAACGGTTTCATAATGACTGAATTTAACAATAAACGACATAATCCCTCAACAAAAGCAGCTTTAGAAATGCCGGTTGTCCTGCTGGTGGACGATAATGCCATAAATCTTCAAATGCTGAATCAAACGCTGGAGGGTCAGGGCTACAGGCTGTTGAGTGCGACCTCAGGCGAGGACGCTTTGCGGATTGCACAGAAAGCAAAACCCGACCTCATTCTGCTGGACATCATGATGCCCGGCATCGATGGCTATGAAACCTGTGCCCGGCTAAAAGCCGATGATACCAACCAGAATACCGTGATCATTTTTTTAACGGCCTTGCAGGCAACCGAAGATAAAGTGCGCGGTCTTTCTCTGGGGGCGGTGGATTTTATCACCAAACCCTTTGATCCTGATGAAGTCGTCGCCCGGGTTCGCCGGCAGCTCGACGTTCATCACCAGCACAAAACCTTGCTGGCCCAAAATCAGCAACTCGCCGGCCAACTGGAAAAAGCCCTTCAATCCAGCCCCGGGGATTCTGCCAATCGCTACAAACAGATTAAATCTCTGATTAACAAAGGAGAATCCGATCGCGTCGAATTTAAGTCAACCCTGCGCTGGAATCTAAAAAAAGAACGTTCTGAGAAGGGAATCGAAAAAGCGTGGCTCAAGTCGGTAGTCGCGTTTTTAAACACAGACGGTGGTGTCCTGCTGGTCGGGGTTGGGGATGATGGTGATATCCTGGGAACCGGTGCGGATCAGTTTGAAAATGATGATAAATACCTTTTGCATGTCAACAACTGCATCCAGCAGCATATCGGACTTGAATGCAGCAGTTTCATCCGGTTCCACCTGGTACCGGTCGATGACAATAGCGTACTGCTCATCGAATGCCAGCCTTCTCCCTCAGCGGTTTTCCTGAAAATCGGAAAAGAAGAGGAGTTTTATGTTCGGGTCGGCCCCGGAAGCCGTCGGTTGTCCACCAGTGAGGTTCTGGCCTATATGGCTCATCGAAAATTGGAAGTGTAAGTAAACAGGATAACCCATCCAAACGGCCATTCGTAATTCAATGGGCTGCCTAAATCGCACCATCGGTTTTCTTGACATCAACTCATCGAATCTTAATTTATGGGTTGAAAGCTAAAACATAATCGATTCTTTGTTTTGACCACGTCTTCCCCTGATCATTTCTGATCCGTTGATCAACTGAAATCGCTTCTATGCCCAGCGACGAGTAGTTAAGCACAAAAAATGATTATCTATCCGGCCTGATCTCTTTACGCACAAATTAGATCTCATTTCTCACTTCTCATTAGCACTTCATCGCGGCGCTTTCGTTAGAACTCTCCTCGAAACGATTACCACTCATTAAGCGGCTTTGCGATCAAGCTTTCAAAACCTTCTTTAAAATCCAAAAACCCATTTAACCAAAGGAGGTGTGCGATGAAAGCAGGTATTTTATTTACGGGAACGGGGCCTATTCTTATTTTGACCACTTATGCATCCCTGGATGCCCCTAACTTGGTCGATAAACTTTATCAAAAAGGTATCAAGAAATACATTGCGTATGAAGTTCCCGAAGAGCTGGTAAAAGAGCGTTACGGCAAACAGTTTAACGTTATTTTGGGTGATCTGAAACAAAGCGATGACTTGCGCGTGCTTGATTACGATGGGCATCACGTCTTTTATAATTTCTCTTTGAGCGAGATTGGGCAACCGGTTTTCTATGAAGCATGATGAAGGGTACCGAATTTAATTAGAATCTATCTTAAAGGAGGTTGAGCCCGTTGCCCGTAGTCCGCCGCAGGCGGATTCACTAAAATAAGACATTTTTCGTTTTCAACGGGCCTAACCGGCTAAACCGGTAACCGGCAAACCAGGAGACGTAACCTAATATTTTTGAGACAGTTTTTAGTTTTTGCCAACGGTCCCTAAATAAACATTAAAAGCCTTATCGGCTCAAAAGGAGAGAAATTATGTATCTAAAACAAAAAGATATTTTTGGGGGGATGGACAGGGATATTGTTAAAAAAATAATGGATATTGCAATCACAGAATCCCATCAAGAAGGAGAATGGCTTTTTCGTGCGGGAGATCCGGCAAATATATTTTGCATTTTGCTAAAAGGTCGGGTTAAACTGAGTCTCGGAGAAACCGGTCATGTGGTCTACATTGTTAATAATGCGGGTGAGGCATTTGGCTGGTCCAGCCTGATTGGCCGTGAAAGCTTTTCTGCTTCGGCAGAATGTATGACCCAAACCAAATTGATCAAATTCGACCAAGAAAAATTGCAAAAGGTGCTGGAAAAAGATCCGAAGAATAGTCTGATTTTATTCAAGCGTCTTGCGGCCATTTTGGGCAACCGCCTGCTCCAGAGCTATGCGATCATATATTCCACATCGCCGACAGCCATATCTCCGTCATACGGTACCGGTCAGGTTATGGCGCCTCCAGAAACAGAGCCGGCATGATAATGATAAACTGCATGTTTGAGCAGATCTCGATAAAAGCGAGGGCAAAAAAATGTTTAGAAATATTGTTTTGGCCTTTGATGGCTCCGAGTATAGCAATAAAGCGTTGCAGTGTGCCGAAAGTATAACCGAACGTTTTGAAGCAACATTATGGCTGGTTCATGTCTTCCGCAATCCTTCTGATTTGCTGGGTTATACTGATTATGAAAAATTGTATGCCAGCCGGAAAAGTGCAGCCCAAGCGGTCCTTGATAAGGCGCGGCAGAAATTCGGCACCACGACGTTTATTGTAAACGAGGAATTGCGTGAAGGCCATGAGGCGGAATCGATCCTGAAGGTGGCCCAAAATTGTGAGGCGGATCTCATTGTGATGGGAACACGTGGACTTGGTGCTGTGAAAGGTTTACTGGTAGGCAGTGTCAGCCGCAAAGTGCTTCATTATGCTGAGTGCCCGGTAATGGTCGTCCATTAGTGAGCGCTTGCCGATCATTACCCGCCTGAGGCGGGTAACCGCATCTGCCCCCTAGCGGAGCTATATGAGCTGCAATCCTCCAGAAGCGGATAAACCTCGACAAGCGCTCAAATTAGCTATTCTTATCTGCGGGGTAACTGCCCAGATACTTCATCCATTTGGTAAGTTTCCTCATCTCTTTTAAAACCGCGGCCACCTTTTCATTTTTGTCTGACCCTTCAAAGTCAAGGAAAAAACTGTAGTTGCCCGGGTCCGAGCGCAGCGGCATTGAAGCGATCCGCGTCAAATTGATCTCCGCATCTGCGAACAGCTTGAGTACGGCATACAGCCGGCCGGCTTCGTGGGGTACGGCAAAGATGATGGATGTCTTGTCGCCGTTGTCAGGATGCGGCTCGCGGGCCAGAAGCAAAAAGCGCGTGGAATTGGAAGGCCCGTCCTCGATTCCCTCCTTGATAATTTCAAGGTCGTACAATTCGGCGCATAAAGAACTGGCAATGGCCGCCGCCGCCCTGGGATTTTCGCGGGCGAGCATCTTGGCCGCCCCGGCGGTATCATAATAGGGACGTGATTCCAGCTTGTTGCGCATCAGAAAATTGCGGCACTGGGCCAGGGCCTGGGGATGCGAAAAGACCTGGCGAATTTCACGATAATCCGTTGCTTCGGTAGCCAGCAGACAATGGCTGACCGCCACTTTAGCTTCTCCGATGACTTTCAAGTCGGTGGTTGTCAGCAGGTCATTGACCTGGGTGACCGCGCCCTCTAAGGAGTTTTCCACCGGCACCACCCCCAGATCGAAATAGCCGTCTTCGACGCCGCGGAACACATCCATAAACTCCAGACTGGGAATGTAGGCGCCATCGGGAACCAACTGGCGGGCAGCGACCTCTCCGTAAGCCCCGTGTTCACCCTGAAATGCTGCCAGGGGTCGATCTTCCTCCTGCAGTCGTTTGGTTTCTTCAATAATGGTCTTGAGAAGCCGGCGGGTAAATGCGCTCTTTATCAGATCCAGATTCAAGCGCTCGGCACGCGCCAGCATGTCGTTTTCCTGTTGGGGGTTGATCATGGTTTCCTTGAATTTCTTTGATCGCAGCGCCAGCCCCATCCTTTCCTGAAGCAAGACCAGCAGCTCCCTATCGATCTTGTTTGTTTTTTTACGAATTTCTTCCGGTTTCATTTTTACCTCGCTTGAACCAGGTTCTCTTTACCGGTTGACACTGAGAAATGGTCATTTAAAAAAGACTTCAACGGTCTCAGATGTTTCATCATGTTTGCAAACATATCGGGCGTCAGGGCCTGGTCGGCATCGCACAGGGCCTCCTTGGGCCTATGATGCACTTCTACGATCATTCCATCGGCGCCGGCGGCAACCGCTGCCATGCTCATCGAAGCGATCAGGCTGATACGGCCGGTGCTGTGTGTCGGATCGATGATGATCGGCAGATGACTCAATTCTTTGATGGCCGGCACGGCACTCAAATCCAGTGTGTTACGGGTATAGGTTTCAAAGGTGCGGATGCCGCGTTCGCACAGAATTACATCCGGGTTGCCCTCACTCAGGATGTACTCGGCACAGTTGAGCCATTCTTCAAGCGTTGAATACATACCGCGTTTGAGCAGCACCGGGCGTCCTGAGTTGCCGACTTCTTTGAGCAGTGAAAAGTTTTGCATGTTGCGGGTGCCAATTTGTAGCACATCGGCAAACTCCGCCACCCAGGAAACATCTCGCGGATCGACCACTTCGGTGACAATCGGCAACCCGGTTTCTTTCTTGGCCTTTTCCAGTATTTTCAATCCCTGAATACCCAGCCCCTGAAAAGCATAGGGCGATGTTCGCGGCTTAAAAGCCCCGCCGCGCAGCATATCAGCGCCGGCAGCCCTAACGGCCCGGGCAGTATTTAATATTTGCGCTTCACTTTCCACACTGCAGGGCCCGGCAATCACCACAAAGTCGCGTCCGATCTCGACGCCGGACACATTGATAATGGTACGATGTTCTGATTCCTGTGATGCAAGCTTAAGATTTTTCATGATCGTAATCCTTAATCTCAGGCGGCAGCTTCGAGCATGCCGAGAGTGTGGTAATCTAATGCGTGGATATGTTTTTTTTCTAGAACCTGTATGGCCTGGTCGTTATCACTGAAACAGAAAATCATAATTGTCTTACCTAAATTGTCCCCTGCATAGGCATAGCTGTATTTAATGTGAATTCCAGCTTCCATTAACTCCTCTATTATCTGAGGTAAATGCTTGGGCTGGTTTTGAATCTCGAGGGCCACCACGTCATCGATCCGTCCGGGAATATTCATTTGCATTAAAACCTGTCGGGCGCCAATTAAATCAGAAACCACAATTCGAAGCTCTCCGTAATTTCCCTTGTCTACCAAGGTAAGGGCTTTAGGGATGATTCCTTTGCCGGCCAGGGCCTTTGTGAGTTCGTAAAGCCTGTCATGCGAATTTTCGATCGGTACTGAAATTTGTTTTAACTTCATCTTTTCCTCCTTGTTTTTTCTTTTACCTTAATATTTTAAGTAGAAGTTGTCTCAAATATAGTAGGTTACGTCCTCCGGTTTGCCGGTTTAGCGCGTTGTTTCGTTGGGCCCGTTGAAAACATGAATAAGTCCTCATTTTATTTAACCGGCAAACCGGCTAACGGGCTCAACCGTTTTGAGATCGCTTCTAATAAAAAAAGCCCCGGGATATATTTCCCGAGGCTTTTATAAATAAAAAACCCCGGGTGGCTGTGAAGTCCACCCGGGGTGCTTAACGGCTAAGCGTTAGCGTCAGACAACCGGATGGACGCCTCTAAAGCTAAAAAAGAAGCGTCCGAAATTAAAATACCAATTTGTCTGATTGTTTGTTTTCATCTGCTTTTTCCGAACCGTTGAATGTTTAGTTAATATCGAATTATTTGATATGCTGTCAACGTCTTTTTACAAAATGCGCAGCGCAACGCTAAAAAGTCGGATCTATTGCCTTACAGCGCCCGGGCCAGCCCTTCTAAAGCCAACAGGTACCCATGGGAGCCCAATCCTGAAATCTGAGCGGTGGCGACATTAGAGATCATCGATGTCCGGCGAAAGGATTCCCTTTTGTAAATGTTGGAGAGATGTACTTCAACCACCGGTATATTTAGCAGCGAAATGGCATCCCGAATGGCGATACTGGTATGCGTGTAAGCTGCTGGATTGATAATGATCCCGTGAAATGAATGGTGTGCCTGTTGAATCTTATCTACAATGTCCCCTTCATGATTGGATTGGAAGGTCTCTATATGAAGTCCCAGCCGTTCAGCGTGCCCCTTCAGGGCGGTGTTTATTTCTTCAAGGGTTTGATGGCCATAGATATCCGGTTCCCGCGTTCCAAGCATGTTAAGGTTGGGTCCATGTATGACTAAGATCTTATGACGCGCTGTGTTTTCTCCCATTTGATTCACTCCCATCAATATGTTTCTCTATTTTTTGCATGGCCTGCATAAACGCCACCCGTTTTTGTTGTGCATAAGGATTATAGCGGTGCATGTCATAAAATAATTGCCAGGTATCATGCTCCACGACCTCCAGGATATGCAGCAGTCGTTTATACCCCTCGCTGTCTATCTCTAGCGGCGCAGCGCCGAATTCGGATAAGGTTCTTCCAATATAATGAGTCAGCGCCAGGCTGACGGCGATTTGCTCATCATGATCCTGCGGGGTGGATTCGATCAGGATCAATTCTTTTGAAGCCAGATAGGTTTTGATTTTTTGATATTGTTTCTTTTCGATTCTGACCGGACTTAAAAAGATTTTGCGGTCCCTTAAGGAATCGGCAGCGCTGTCGGGTCCAAATATTGGATGGGTCGCCAGAATGGATACCGTTTCAGGCAGCGACGCTTCCATCCATTGGCTCGGATAGACCTTTACCGAGCAGACATCGACAACTACAGAATTCTTTTTTAAAAGCGGCCCGATTTCAACTAGAACCTCTTTGAAGGTGGAAATCGGAACACATAAAATCACGATTTTTTGCTGGCAAACTGTTTTTAGCGATGCGCTACGGGCACCGGCTTTTTTTATCTCCGCGGATTTGTCGGTTCGATTAAAAACAAAAACTTCAAAATCTTCCGCCAGATACCTGGCGGTCAGTTTACCAAAGCGTCCGAAACCAATGATACCGATCATAATACCTCTGCGATGCGTCCAAGTCCGTTTTTTAGATTCTCTTCTGAAACAGCGAACGATATGCGCAAATGATTTGCCATGCCGAATGCCTCGCCGGCCACAACCGCCACGCCGGCCAGCTTTAAAATACGCCGGGCCAATGCTTCGGATGTTTCATTGTTTTTTAAAGCCGTTGAAACATCCGGAAAAAGATAAAATGCGCCCTGCGGTTTAATGCAGTCAAATAACTTAGATACAGATTCAAAAGCCGTGTCCCTTTTTCGCTGCAGCTCGGCTTGTCGGTCTAGAAGGAAATGCTCATCCAGCGATAGAGCAGCCAGCGCGCCGTATTGGGCGAAGGTGCAAACGTTGCCGCTCAGATGGCTCTGAATTTTAGACAGGGCCGCGATGATCTGGCCGGGGGCCGCAACGTACCCGATTCTGAAGCCGGTCATATTATAGCTTTTTGAAAAGCTGCGCGTCACAATTACCCGGTTACGGGCAGTTTCGATATCGAACATACTCGTATGTACACTTCCATCATAAACAAATGCATCATAGGCTTCATCTGCGATAATAAACAGGTCGTGATCATCGGCCAGCTTCGCGATTTTTTGTAAATCAACCATTGGATACAGCGCCCCGCTGGGATTGTTGGGCGAGTTGATCAGAATCGCTTTTGTCCGCGGGGTAACGGCGGCCTCGATTGCTTCACAATTCAGCTGGTAATCTTTAGTGGCGACCGGTACCGGCCTGCCTCCGGCTAGTTTGACCTGCTCGACAAAACTTACCCAGTAAGGCACCGGAATAATC
>JASFIX010000120.1:0-8976 GCA_050122435.1 Desulfobacterales bacterium | reverse complement strand
CCCATTCAATCGAAATGGATGATGTCGATAACGAATCCTCGCTTCATCCGGGGGTCGTCGTCTTCTCTTCGACGTTGGCCACCGGTGAAATGGCCGGTGCTTCCGGCAAGCGCTTCATTTTGGCCGCTGTCTTGGGTTACGAGGTGATGGTGCGGCTGGGAACCGCCCTGGGACCGGAAAACAGCTACAAACGAGGGTTCCATCCCACCGGGACTTGCGGGACCTTTGGATCCAGTGTAGCTTGCTCGAAGATTTTAGGTCTTCAAGAAGATGAGATTTCAAATGCCATGGGCATCTCTGGAAGTCAGGCGGCGGGATCCATGGAGTACCTCGCCCAGGGGGCATGGACAAAGCCTTTTCACGCAGGATGGGCAGCCCATAGCGGCATGGCGGCAGCCCTGCTGTCCCGTAAAGGATTCAAAGGCCCCAGTTCGATCCTCGAGGGCAGGGATGGATTTCTGCATGCTTACTCCAATAGAGCAGATCCGTCCAGGGTCCTCGAAGGGATAGGTTCCGGATTTCAGATCCTTCGGACATCAGTCAAGGTTCACGCCTGTTGCCGCTACATGCATTCTCCCATCGACGCAGTATTGAAAATCATAAAGGAAAACAACCTTCGCCCAGAGCAGGTAAGGAAGATTAAGGTCGGAGTTTTAAGGGCCGGAGCGCATCTCATTGCGGAGCCGATAGAGAGCAAATACAGCCCACAATCAATCGTCGATGCCCAGTTCAGTATGCCCTTTGGAGCTGCCGCGGCATTGCTCTATGGCAGGGCCGGTCTGAAAGAATTCCAGCCCGCCACCATCCGGTCGAAACCGATCAGAGAGACGATGCGGAAAGTGGAGTGTATCATTGATCCTGAACTGGAACGGACTTTCCCTAAACAGTGGCGCGCCACTGCTGAGATTTTAACAGACGATGACAAGCGCTATTCTACGACGGTCGAATATCCCAAAGGCGATCCTGAGAATCCGCTTTCATGGGAAGAGATGATCGAACGGTTCCATGAGCTTACCGGCCGGATCCTGAAAAAGGATCAGCGAATCAAAATCGTCGAAGCGGTTAAGACGCTTGATGGAGTCAAGGATATGCGCAAGTGGTCTTCCCGACTTTTGCGAAAAGAATAGGCTCAGATGAGATAGAAAGCTTCAAATTTACATAACGTTTGGGAGAATTGAATGCGCTTACTTGAGTTAGAAGCCAAAGAAATATTGAAAAAATACGGGATTGAATTACCCGCAGGCCAGATTGTGTCTGCGGCGGACGGCTTTAATTTTACAACCCCGGTCATGTTAAAGTCACAGGTGCCGATTGGGGGACGCGGCAAAGCCGGTGGCGTTATCGCGGCTGACGCTTTAGAACAATGTCAGGATGGAATCAAGAACCTGCTGGGCAAAAAAATTAGAGGCTATCATGTCCCCAAGCTCCTGGTGGAAGAAAAGCTTGAAATCGACCGGGAATTTTTTATGGCCATTACCTATGATACGGTGGCCAAGGCGCCGATTGCGATTTTTTCTCCCCAGGGCGGGGTGGACATAGAAATTTTGGCCGCCAGCGATCCGGGCAAGGTAAGATATGAGACATTTTCCGCGCGGCATCGATTGCCGTATTATCGTGCCAAGGAAATCATTTCCGAAACCGGTGTAACCGGAAAACGGTTACTGGCATTGACAGCTATCCTATCTAAACTCGCCGATATCTTCCTTGATAATGATGCCACCGTGGCCGAAATCAATCCGTTAGCATTAACCAGGGAGGGAAAGCTGGTTGCGCTGGATTGTCATCTCGAAATCGATGACGATGCCCTGTTCAGGCACCGGGAACTGGCCGAGATCGAAAAAGATGCAAATAGAGTGCAGCCGGAACGCACCGCATCCGAGTTTGAACGCCAGGCTGTAAAAATCGACAACCTCGATCACCGCGGGGTGGCGGGCCGCGTCATAGAATTCGACGGCACCATGGGTTTGATTATCGGTGGCGGCGGCGCATCATTGACTGCATTCGATGCCGTTAAAGCCCATGGCGGAAAGCCCGCCAACTACTGTGAAATCGGTGGAAACCCTTCTGTTTTAAAAGTAAAAGAGCTTACAAAACTGATTCTTTCCAAACCCGGTGTTGAGAAAATCGCCGTCATTATGAATGTGGTCAGCAACACCCGCGTCGATCTTGTTGCTCGGGGCATTATCAAAGGTGTTTTAGAGTCCGGCAAAGACCCGGCAGCCACAGTAGCGGTCTTTCGAATACCGGGTGCATGGGAGGAAGAAGGATATAAGATTCTTTCAAAATACGGCATTCAGTTTGGGGACCGAACCTGCTCCATCGATGAGGCGGCCCAGCTGGCGGTGAAAAATTTTTCAAAATAAAAGTCATCAGAGAATCAGAGGAGTGTTACCTTGGCCATCCTAGCCGATCAAAATGTACGTGTTATTGTCCAGGGGATTACCGGGCGGGAAGCCAGTACCTTTACAAAGGACATGATGGATTACGGAACGCAGGTTGTCGCCGGCGTGACGCCCGGTAAATTGGGCCAGACGGTCCACGGCGTTGCGGTTTATGATACGGTCCGCCAGGCCCTCAAAGAACATCCTGCGGAGGCTTCCGTTATTTCCGTTCCTCCCAGGCTGGTAAAAGACGCCGTAATCGAGGCGCTGGACAACGGCATAAAGCTTGTGGTTGTCATATCAGAACGTGTTCCGCGAAAGGATACCATAGAATTTCTAGAAGTCGCCAAGGAAAACAAAGCGCGCGTCATCGGGCCCAATACGCTCGGTTTAATCTCACCGGGAAAAATCAAGCTGGGAATGGCCGGCGGTCCGGTGGGTGACGTTAAAAAAGCGTATACGCCGGGATGTGTTGGAATTGCATCCCGCAGCGGCGGCATGACCACTGAAGTTGCTAATCTTTTAACGGCCAACGGGATCGGGCAAAGCACCTGTATCGGGATCGGGGGGGATCCGGTCGTCGGCTCTAATTTTCTGGATCTGATACCCTTGTTTGAAAATGATCCTGAAACGAAGGTGGTGGTCCTTTTCAGCGAACCCGGGGGCGTAATTGAGGAAAAGCTCGCCGAACTGGTAATGGCTGAAAAATACCAAACTCCCATTATCGCATTTATTGCCGGTCGATTTGTGGATGATATGCCGGGGGTGAGATTCGGTCATGCCGCCACCATCGTTGAAGGAGACCGTGGGACCACAAAGAGCAAAATATCGATGTTCAATAAAGCTGGCATACGGGTGGCTGAGTCATTTTCGGATATTGTCAGGATTGCCAGGGAATATATCGAAGGTTAACGCTATGAAACTTGAAACAGATAAACTGGGACCCATTCGCAGCGCCCTTTTTGTGCCCGGCGATCGACCGGATCGGGTGGATAAAGCTGTTGCCACCCTTGCCGATCGTGTGATTATCGACCTGGAAGATGCAGTGGCCGTTAGCCAGAAAGTGAAAACCCGGGCTCCGGTGCGCGATAAGGTTATCGCTCATAAAGACCGCAGCGTTCTGGTACGGGTTAACGGGCTGGAAACCGATTTTATTAGGGGCGATCTGGAAGCAGTTTTGGTTAAGGAACTCGGTGGACTCGTCTTGCCAAAAACTGAAGATAGCCATCAAGTTGGAGAAATACACCGGCTGCTTGTTGATTTCGAGAAGAAGCAAAAAATGATAGCCGGAAATACCCCGGTTGTTTTACTGGTTGAATCTGCTTTGGGTGTTCAAAATATTTATCAAATTTCATCTGCGGCGGCCGAACTGAACCGGAAGTTTTTAATCGCGCTGGGGGCTGCGGATTATGCCCTGGATATGGGAATTGAAATCACAAAAGACGGCGGCGAGCTCATCTATCCTCGCTCGCGTATCGCGCTCGCCTGCCGGGCCGCCGGTATGGCGCCGCCATTGGATACACCCTTTATGATCGATCTAAAAGATATCGAGGCGCTCAAGAATGATGCCGCAAGAGCCAAGCAATTGGGATTCCAGGGTAAGCTTTGCATTCATCCGAATCAAATTCAACCGGTTCATGGTATCTTCACCCCTACCGCCGAGGAGATTTCTTTTGCGCGGCGGGTCGTCGACGCTTTTGAAGCCGAAGAAGCCGGCGGATCGGCCGCCATCCTGGTGGATGGGAAGTTTGTGGATTATCCGGTTGTGGAGCGATCCCGTAGAATTTTGCAGCTGGCCTCCATCATCGACGGGAAATAAATCATTAAGGTGATGTATGAATGAATTTATTGACGTTTCAATTGATCAGAACAAATGCGTCGGCATAAAAGAATGCGGTCAATGTATCCGGGTCTGCCCTGTAAATATTTTCGAATCTAAAGCAGATTGGCCGATTATCGTCGTAGAAAATCTGGATGAATGTACCTTGTGCAATCTGTGCTTAAATGAGTGCAAGCCCAACGCCATCGAAATCAGCAAACTGTACGAGCGTTAATTACTATAAGCCATCTCAAAATTAGGAGTTCATCTTGGAAGACAGAGAAAAAAAGTTCCAAAGTGCTCTGAAGTAAGAAGTGCCCAAAGTTATAGCTCACCGCAGAGGCGCAGAGGGCGCGGAGTTTTTTTATATAAAACTTTCTCTTTGCGTGCTCTGCGTCTCCGCGGTGAATCCAAAAAAATGGACAGAATTCCTTAACTTTAGTCACTTTTATCCGCCTCTGGAGGATTAGATCACTTGTAACTTTAGGTCACTTGTTATTATAAGTACCTTTTTGGGTTTAAACCTTTGCCATCGGGCGTTAGATGCATTTTTGAGATAGCTTCTAGTTGTTTAATCTGGCAAACTACATGTCAAAAGAAAAGGGGGGAGTACAATGGTGAGTGAACTTTTCGAAAAGGGACTTCAAGTTCGCCGGGAGGTGCTGGGTGCCGAGCACGTAGATGCCTCCATATCACAGGCAGATGATTTCAGTCGCCCTTTGCAGGAACTCGTTACCGAATACTGCTGGGGCAATGTCTGGTCCCGGCCAGGACTGGACCGAAAAACCCGCAGTTTGATTAACGTTGCTATGCTCACCGCCCTTAACCGACCTCACGAGGTAAAGCTACACCTAAGAGGCGCTTTAAACAATGGCTGTAGCAAAAACGATATTATGGAGGTTCTCCTCCAGACCGCCATTTACTGTGGCGTGCCGGCAGCAATGGACAGCTTGCGCGTGGCCAAAGAATTCTTTCTGGAAGTTGAGCCCAAACAGGACTGATGACGGAAAAATCTGAAATGCAACCGAGTCTCATTTCGATAAAAATCACCGACCGGATTTTGGAAATTCTCAAAAAGATACCTTATGTCGCCTTTTATGCGAACACCAGAGGCTGGGCATTTATTTTAAGCTGGGGGCACCGCATCACCGGTTTGCTCCTGGTCCTGTATGTCTGGTTTCATCTAATCACCCTTTCCGCACTCAGCAACCCGCAGGACTATGACGCCAAAATGGCATTTTTTTCTTCGCCGTTGATTGTTTTCTTTGAATGGTTACTTGCGATTCCGGTGATATTTCATGCCGTCAACGGCGGTAGATTAATGCTTTTTGAAATTTACGGCTATCGCGATGATACAGCCATGATTCGATCGCTGTTTGTGGTGTCGGGTGCCTATGTATGTCTTCTGGCGGTTTTTATGCTCCTTGGAAATCAGAGCGCTTCACCAATTTTCTTCTGGCTGACCGCATTTATCATTGCCGTGATTTGTGGATATGCATTCCTGGCAAGAATCTGGCGATTGGAGCATTCGCGGTTCTGGAAATTTCAAAGAGCCAGCGGCGTGTTCCTGCTGGTAATGATACCGGCGCATTTTTTATTTATGCATCTTAATCCGGCAGTGGGTAAGGATTCGGCCGTGATTATTGCAAGGATACAGAACGTTTTTATCAAAATTGTCGATGTTACGATGGTTGTGGCCGTTTTATACCATGGCGGCTACGGGCTGTTCTCAGTTGGCAAAGATTATATCGGCTCGCGGCCTCTGCAGATTTTGATGACCGTGCTGGTTGCGGCGGTGATGGTGTTGTCTGCCTGGGTCGGCCTAAAAATCATTATTACCATATAGAACCCGTATAGAGTTCACCTATGACGGTTAAATTTAAGATTTCCACAACGCTGAACTGCGATGTGCTGGTAATTGGTGCCGGCGGTGCCGGACTGCGTTGTGCCGCCGAAATTCTGGAGAGAAGACCCGGCACAAGGATCGTCGCAGTCACTAAAGTTGCGCATTGCCAAAAATCGCATACCAGCACGGCCCAGGGGGGACTGGCGGCGGTGGACCCGAATGATCCGGCCGACAAGCCCATCTATCACATGTTTGATACCTGGAAAGGGTCCGATTGTATGGCGGATCAAAACGTGGTCAGAAAAATTGTCGACTCTGCCTGGGAGCAAATCATCTGGTTGGAAAACAAGGGCATGCATTTCAGCCGCAATCAGGAAGGCGGGCTCAGCAAAAGAACTTTCGGGGGGCACACCGTTAGATTCGGCGAGAGTTCCGCATATCGCGCGGTTTTTGAAGCGGACCGAACCGGCAAAGGGATAATGGACAGCGTCTGGGGAGAAACGCTGCGCAACGGGGTTACATTTGTCAATCAGTCAATCGCAACCGAGCTTTTATTCAAAGACGGCCGCTGCCTTGGCGCTGTCCTGTTTAGCGAGCGCCAAGGTGAGTTTGTTGCGGTTTGTGCGAAAGCCACGGTGTTCGCAACCGGTGGAGACGGCCAGATCTTCCAGGTGACCACCAATTGTCGTCAGAATACCGGTGACGGTCTGGCGATCGTTCTGGATGCAGGATTACCGGTAATGGATCTTGAGGCTGTGCAGTTTCATCCAACCGGAATTGTCGGGCCCGGAATTCTTGCCAGCGAAACGCTGCGGTCGGTTGGCGGTATTTTGCGCAACAGGGATCTTGAGCCTTTCATGCAAAAATATGCCCCCAAGATGAAAGAACTGGCACCACGCGACCTTGTCGCCAGGGCCATTGAAACCGAGATTCAGGAAGACCGGGGCATAATCAATCCGGATCATAATATCGAACATGTGTGGATCGACCTGAGGCATCTATCGGATTACGTCCACCAAGTTGAAATACCGGAGGTCACCAGCTTCTTTAAAAAATTTGTAAATATCGATCCGAAAAATGAACTCTGCCCGGTGCGCCCAAGCAACCATTACCAGATGGGGGGGATCCCGACTACTGAATTTGGTGAAGTTCAAAACGCCGGTGGCGAGACAATCCCCGGTCTGTATGCCGTCGGCGAGTGCGCGGCAGCCAGTTTTCATGGCTTCAACCGGCTGGGAACCAATTCCCTTTTAGAGCTGATTACCATGGGGCGGTTTGTCGGCCAACAGGTAGTTGAATCCCTGACGGATCATCTGCCGGAGTTACCTGCCGACGCTGGAAAAAAATCTTTTGCCTTGTTCTCCGCCTACCTGGATCAGACAGGAAAGGAAAATCTGGAAAAAATCCGCCTGGAATCCCGGGCCCTGATGACCGAAAAGGTTGGTGTGTTCCGCACCGAAGTGGGTCTGACCGAGGCCATTGAAACCTTAAAAGCGCTGAAAGAACGTGCCGCTAATGCCACGCTGGCTTGTAAAAGCCTTAAGATGAATCCGGAACTCATTCTGCGCTGGGAGTTGGACAATTTATTGGCCATTTCGCTAGTCACGGCGATGTGCGCGCTGAACAGACGAGAATCCAGAGGCGGCCATGCCCGCCAAGATTTCCCGGAGCGAAGGGATGATTTTAATTATCATACCTTAGCCACGATGACCGAGTTTGCAAAAGTTGATTTGGCAAAACGCGCGGTCGACATGAGCATATTTGAATCCAAAGGTGAACATTACGAAAAGTTTGGCATTATCGAAAGGAAGTACTAATTAAGAAGTGGATTTGAAACCACTTCTAGTCAAGGAACACCATCATGCAGGAAACCTATAAGATTGTCTTAAAAATTCAGCGCTTTGATCCGGACGATGAAAGATCCTGGATCCAGCGCTATGAATTAGAAGCCGGTAGAATCCTGCGGTTTACCGATCTGTTTCGAAAAATCAACAAAGAACTGGATGCGACCCTGGCCTGGAATTCATCCTGTGAGCATGGGCAATGCGGTAGCTGTTCGGTGAAAATTAACGGCAAGCCAATGCTGGCCTGCGAGTTGCTGGTGGAAAATGCAGTTGCACATTTCAAGACAAGTGAATTTTTGATTGAACCGCTTACGATTGCGCCTGTGGTTCGGGATTTGATCGTAGATTTTGACAAAGCCTACGAGCGGGTAAATAAAATAAAACCGTATATCATCGAGCCTGTTGAAAATCCGAACACCGGCAAGGAATACAAAATTTCTCCCCGTCATCTGGAGCGCTACGTTGATGCAACCCGCTGTATTAATTGTTTCTGCTGTGCAACCGCCTGTATCAGCAGCCATCATAATTTCCTGGGACCCAACGCCATGATGGCCAGTATTGTACGAATGATGGATTTACGCGAACAGGCCAAAAGTGAAAGAAAAAAATTGCTGTACAGTGAAGAAGGGGTATATCGGTGCCACACATCCAAAGCATGTTCTTTTGTCTGCCCCAAAGAAATCGATGTGGCCCATTTTATCGCCCTGGCAAAAAGCGGTGAGTTTGAATCCGAAGACTAAAGCTAACAAATGATATCTTGATTAACTTGGCATAACCAGGATTCAATCTTTCATTTTTCAAATCAAGATACAGATGGATCCGACAACACGGTGAGTTGCGATATTTTGGAGGTCTCACCGTTTTTCAGACTGACCCCGCATCTAATATCCTAACCGGACTCGGTCGACCTACATGGAGTGCGAATTAGGAACGCTCTATCGACCAGAACGGTCCTGTCTTACCGATGTCCTTAAGAGTTGCCCTAAAATCAGCGCCATATTCGTGCATGCGTGAAAAATAGTCAGCATCCAGGCGCCGACGGAACATTCTGCCTGAAAAGAGTTTGACCAGATCATTTAGCGGGAT
>JASFIX010000119.1:0-9029 GCA_050122435.1 Desulfobacterales bacterium | reverse complement strand
ACTGCTCAATGATTCTTGCCGACCATGGGGCCCGGGTGATCGCGGTCGAAAGCAAGCGCTTTATGGCCGACGGCCTCTTTTTCAATACGATAAACCGTAACAAAGAGCATATGTCGCTCAATTTGAAAAGCGATGACGGCCGCCAGATTTTTTTCAAATTAATCGAGAAGGCCGACGTTCTTATGGAAGGCTTCAGACCCGGCGTGGTCGACCGGCTCGGCGTTGACTATGAAAGCGTGAGAAAAGTGAACCCCAAAATTATCTACTGCTCGATAAGCGGCTATGGCCAGGATGGGCCCTTTCGCGATCGGGTCGGCCATGACGTTAATTATTTGAGCTTTGCCGGTGTTTTAAACCTTATCGGTGAACCGGACCGCCCGCCCTCGATTCCGGGAATCCAGATTGCCGATGTTGCCGCCGGAGGCATGAATGCCGCCATTGGAATTCTTCTGGCCCTTTTTGCCCGTGAAAAAACCGGAAGGGGTCAATACGTCGACATCTCCATGACAGACGGCATGGTGGGCTTTTTACCGATGGCGCTTTATTTTCAGCAACTGACCGGCAAAGACCCGCAGCGTGCCGATACGCCACTCTCCCACCGCTACGCGTGCTACAATACCTACGAAACTGCCGACGGCCGTTTTCTATCGATTGGTGCTGTGGAGAATCGTTTCTGGAAACGGCTTTGCGATCATCTTGACGTTCCGCAATATGCCACGCTTCAATATGATGAGGGCCGCCGCAAGGAAATTCTGGAATTTATGCGCTCCACTTTTAAGAAAAAAACGCTGGATGAGTGGGATGCCGAACTGGGAGATCTGGAAATATGCTGGGGTCGGGTTCACACCTTTTCGGAAATACTGGATGATCCCCTTTTCCGGGAACGCGAAATGTTCCTGGAACTGCAGGGGAAAGGCGGCGAGAGGCAGGTGGCAATCGGGGTGCCCGTTAAGTTAAGCGATACGCCGGGGTCGGTCAGGCGTGCCGCCGACGACTTTGGCGAAAGCACCCCCGAGATACTCAAAGAGCTGGGTTACACCCAAGATCAGATAACAGAGTTCACAAAGAATGATGTAATTTAAACCCAGGGCAAAGTTTTTCATCAATTCGCATCCATTCACTGTCGTTGGCCGGAGATGATTTTACAATAATTAAAAATAAAATTGACTTGCCCTGACAACCACCGTTCATGATATCCGTACTTTTCCCAGGGTTGTGATTGTATCTACGTATTTTTATTTTGGGATATATGTGATATTTTATGATATCACAGGTTTTCAAGGACTTGGATATATACAGATTATCTCAATATATCACTGGTTCGACAAAAGAAATGTATATACAAGATGTGGTAGTCTACCTTTTTTCTTCCTCACTTCAATCCCGCTCGCCGAAGATCGTCCAGGATGCCTCTTAGAGTCTCAGGATTTTTATGGTTCCTATCGCTTACCGAATAACTCTCCAGGGTCAGTTTGGGTTCTAATGCCAGAGCCTTAGCCACTTGGTTTCTGGCATCTTCCATCCTGCCGAGTCTTACATAAGCGACAGCTGAATCAGTAAGGCCCCAGGTTTGATGCGGTGCCAAGAGGACAACATCTCTGAATGCAGAGAGTGCCAAATCGTATTGTTGAGTCTCCGTATAAGCTTTGCCTAAGAAATGTGGATACCAGCCCGGATAATAAGGATGAAGGCGCATAGCCTTTTTGAGAAGTTCGATGGCCTCTTGGTACTTTCCAGTATAGTATTTGATGACTGCCAGCATAGCATGAACCTCAGCGTTGTTGGGACCAAGGGTGAGGGCTTTCTCAGCGGTGGCGATGGCCTGATCGTACTGCCCTAAAGCCATCTGGATGATTCCCCACAAGGCCAGTGAATCCGGTACAGAATCATCCAGCTCCAGGGCTTTTTGGCAAAGCTCAACAGAGCGGATCATGGATTCGTCCTGGGACTCAGCAAATCCGAACCTGGAATCTTGGAAATAGGTCACCGCTTTCAAGGACAATGCAATGGCGTAATTGGGGTCCAATTTCAAGGCTTTATCCAAAAGCTCCCGTGCCTTAGCGTTATCCTCTTTGGTGTGTCGTTCAAAAAGGTCGTAAGCCTTGACGAAATAGCTCCATGCATCCAAATTGGCTGTTGACCTGTGGCGTACTTGGGCTTGTTCTCCGTTGGTCATTTCGACTTGGAGTGCAATCGCGATGTTCAGGGTTATTTCATCCTGCATGTCAAAAAGGTCATCTATCCTGCGATCATAGCGCTCAGCCCAGAGATGATGCCCGCTAGTAGCATCGATGAGTTGGGCCGTAATACGCACACTTTCGCCTGTTTTCTGCACACTGCCTTCCAGCACGAAACGAATCCCCAGTTCACGCGCTATTTCCTGGACCTTAACTGCTTTACCTTTGAAGGTGAAAGCCGAGTTGCGGGCGATAACGAGCATCTGGGGGATTTTAGATAAAGCCGTTATGATATTTACACTGATTCCGTCGGCCAAATATTCTTGCTCGGAATCTCCGCTCAAATTTACAAATGGTAATACCACTATCGATGGCTTGTCAGTTAAATGAAGCGCTTGACCTATCTTAACATCAGAAACGTTCTTTTCTATATTTACTCGATAGACCCGAACTGGCTTTTTGATGTTTTTAACTACATGTTCTCCAAGGTAATCAAATTCCAACCCCAGTTTGCTCTCAACTTGGTCAAAGGCAGTTCCTGAGATGCAGATGCCTCCTGCTTCAGCAAGACCCTCTATTCGAGCCGCAATGTTGACTCCATCGCCATAAATTCGCTCACCTTCTTCAATCACGTCGCCGAGGTTGATCCCTATCCGGAACTCCATTCTCCTGTTTTCAGGGAGTTCGGCATTCTTCGCTTTCACTTTCTTTTGGATTTCCACCGCTGATTCCACCGAGTCCACCACGCTAACAAATTCGGCAAGCACATTATCCCCTGGAGAGTCTACCACCCGCCCACTATAATTGCTGATGACCTCAGCTAACGTCTCCCGGTAGGTCTCCAAAGTTTGGACGGTCGCAAGCTCATTGTCTTCCATCAGGCGGCTGTAACCTTCAATGTCGGCACTGAGAATAGCGCTAAGTTTCCGTTTAGCCCTCACTGCCGTCAAAAGATCACCTCCCCAAACGCAAAAAGCCTCCAAAAAGGGATACAGATCCCCGGAAGGCTTTGTTTAATCTGCCTTCTGGCAAATTGTTTCATAGCTCACTTTAAATGGTTAAAGTTGTGCTGTTGTATTAATTTGGCACCAGGCTTATTAAAGGTCTGCAGAATAGCGTTTTTTCGCGAGAATGTCCATATATTGTATTTAGCTAAAATAGTAAAGGATTATATATTTGAGATTTGTTCACTCAGGCTTTTGAATTTAAAAAGTGAAATAATGATGAGATTCCACACTTTTCTTATTTATAAGGTTATACAAGATATTGGGATGCTGGTATCTTCTACGAAAGCTGAAATATCTACAACTAATCACAGGTTGGCCTAAATTTCAGATATCAAAAATAGAAACCAAATATCTTGTGTCCTCATTTTTTCAGATAACGAATAACTTCCGCATCTAGACCATAGCCTTCAACGTGGCCAACTCCAACTGATCAGCGGCATCTTCGGCCCGATCAGACACCTCTACGATCGAGTCCAGGCAGAGCTTCAAATGCAACTGGTGAGCAAAATCCAAATCGCAGTTAAATATCTCCTTGGTCAGATCCCATTCAAGTTTATCCACCCGTGATTCCTGGAGGCCGATTTCCCTGGTGTGGTCGCGCACCGTTTCGATCTTGCAGTCGCCTTTGAAATAGCACAGGACCGCCAGTTTGAGGGAAGCGATTATCCCTAAGGACTCCCGGGCAACCTCAAGAAAACTGGATTTCATTTCCCCAGGGACCACTGGGCGCTGGTTCAGGAAAAAATCACAACAGGCTTCAGCGGCATTGCCCACCTTGTCGATACTTTCGACCAGTTTATAGATATCTTCTCGCAGCAGCGGTAAATAAGCACCGGAATAGAGTTTATCCCGAATGTCATGCCGGATTAAATCAGCTTCCGACTCAAGACTTCGAGAATTACGAGAGTGGACCTTTGCCTGGTCCAGGTCACCCGCAAGATAAAATTCTCCCGCTTTGAGACTGGCCTGTATGCACTGCTCCACCATATCAAGATGCTTTAAAATAAGCTTGTCAACCGCTTTTTCCTTTTTAAAAAGTGCCATAATCACTCCTTGGATTTGTAGGTGCTGAAGATGAATTTAAATCATCCGGCCCTCCAAGCACAAGGGCTAAATCAAACCAATTATTAATTTATAAAACAAATAAGCCGATGCTGCGGCCAAAGTTGGTGTCAACAACCACCCCAGCAGAATTGTTACAATGGTTTTTTGACTGATGGCTCTCATACCTTTGACGAGTCCCACCCCGACGACTGCACCGACAATCGCCGATGAAGTCGATACCGGAATTCCGAGCAAGGCAAATAAATGCATCCCAAAAGCAGATGATATCTGCGCCACAAATGCACCGGGTATATCCAAAGGCGTTATGCCTTTGCCGACCGTATCGGCGACTTTTCTCCCATAGGTCGCCGCACCGACAGCGATACTGATGCCCCCCATGAGAAGGAGAAGTTTGGGATGAATGATCCCCAGATTTGCGATCGGGCCGACCGCATTGCCTGCGTTGTTGGCGCCCATCGAAAAAGCAACGTAACATGCGGAGCCGATCGCCAGCCAACCCAGGGCATTTTGAAAGCGGAATGAACTGGTTTCAAATCTGCGCAGAATCAATCTTAACAAGTGCATCAGGACAAATGACAGCGCCATCACCATCAGCGGGCAAATCACCCAGCTTTCCGCAATAAAAATCAATTTTGAAAAATTAACTTCCGCCTTAACCGCGAGACCGATACCGACAACACCCCCGACAATCGCCTGGGAAGTCGATGTTGGAATTCTGAAAAAGGTTGCCAGGGTAACAAAAAATCCGGAACACACCAGTGCGACAATCACAGCCAGATAGCTCAGATCGGTTTTAACGATCCCCCTGCCGATGGTATTCATCACATTTTGACCCTGCAAAAGGGCGCCCAAAATAGAAAAGATCGCCACCAGAATGACGGCATTTCTAAATGAAATGAGTCCGCAGCCCACCGAAGTGCCCATGCAGTTTGCGGTATCATTGGCGCCGATGTTCCAGCCGACATATACTCCGGCACCCAATATAAATAGAAGTATGGCCTCGATCGTAGTTGCTCCCCGGTTTCAAGGTTATCCTAATTTATTATAACATATCTATTTTTAGAGGAATTTATTTATAAGTCAAAATAATAATGGACACGCGACAAATAATGGCCAGCCATGTTCCAGTCGGGCAATCATGGGAATCCGCCCGTCAAGTCCCTAGCGGCTTAACCCGATAAAAACAACGCCCAGCGCAATCAGAAAAGCGCCGATCAACCTGGGTTGCCGGTGGCCTTCTCCAAGCCACATGATTCCGAACAAAGCAGAAAAAACGATGCTCACCTCCCTTACCGCCACAACATAACTGACATTGCTGGTTTGCATGGCGAAAAGGACCAACAGATAGGTGAATGCGACCAGAAAACCCACAACCATGATGGGGCCCTTGTTTATCTGCCATTCCGGTTTAAGCGCCTTTTTTTCTTTAATCAGCACGTAGGGCGTCAAAAAAATCAGGGGAATTAAAAATATAAAATAGATGTACATTGCTGGATGGACTGATTGTACACCCACTTTATCCACCAGTGAATAGGCGGCGATCGTGCAGCCGGTTAACAGGGCCCAGATTGAACCGGCGCTGCGAATCGCTGTGAAGGGTTCAAACAGTGTTTTAAATGAGAAAAATTTTAAGTGAATCGTATAAATACCGGCAACCACAAAAGCAATACCGATGATCCCCGCTAAGCTTAGCTGCTCACCTAAAATGACCACAGCCAGAATGGGCACCCAAAAAGGCCCAAACCCCCTTGCCAGGGGATATACCACCGAAAGATCTCCTTGTTCATATGAGCTGCCGACAAAGAAAAAATAGAAGGTATGCAGTAAGCCCGTAGCTACGATGCAGGCCCAACCCACGGCTGAGATCTTACTTCCGACATAAAAATACAAAAACATGGGAAAATAAAATACAACAGCGCAAAGGATAAACCACCAGATAAAGGCAATCTTATTGCGGCTTTTCTTTGCCAGATAATTCCAGAAGGCATGCAAAAAGGCGGCGGCAAGAACAATTAACAGGGCAGTAGCGGTCATACCATTAGCCGCTTCCGCTGGTGAGTTGCGAACAGGCCTTGCGGTAGTTGGAAAGCTCGCTGGAGATATCCATCGAGGCAAGGTGATGGTTAAGATTATCGGGTGAAAACGGCAGATATTTAAAAATTTGTTTTTCCAGCGCTGCTGTTTTTTCCCATAGCAATTGAATTCGGTGTTTGTGCTCGGGCTGAGTGCCGTATCTTTCCTGGATGTAGCTCATGCGTTCGTCAAGTGAAACAATCCGGTCATGGAGCACACGCTTGTCGGCATAATTAACAATCACTGCTTCTGAAAGATTTTGAGGTTCGGAATAATCATCGAGACGGACGTGCTGCCTGACCAGATCGCCGACCTGCGGATATCCGAAATCAGCCAGAACCTGCCCGCCGGTCAGCGCATGGTTTTCCTCGGTTTCAAAACTGCGGGTCTTGGTAATATCATGCAGCAAAGCGGCCGCCTGTACCAGTCGTCCATTGAGTTGATTGCCGTCAAGCTTCATATGAGCGACCAGACACATGCCAACCCGGTATACCTGGAGGGAGTGAGCCACGATGTTCTCGAGCATTTTCATCCGGCACATAAGTTGAAAACAATCATTTTTGGACGGAATATTCATTTTGCAAGAATTAGCTCCACCATTTCGGCAAATCCGTATCCGCCTTGCTGTTGAGTTACCCAGGCCGGTTTATGCGTAATTTGTTCTTTAAACTCTAAAATATTCGCCACCCCCACCGAATGCGGAAAAAATTGAAACATGGGAATGTCATTGGGAGAATCCCCGATAAAAATGGCGTTTTCCTTTACGGCCTCCAGATCATCTTTAAACACTTCAGCAAACAGCAGCCGGGTCATGGTGAGCTTGTCATATTCGCCAAACCAGCCGTTGACATGAATCGAGCTGACTTTGGCCCGGGCGCCCGCTGCTTCGAAAAGCCGAACGATTCGGTCAACGTCATCCATTGACAGAGGCGGTACATCTTCGCAATAATCGATGGCCAGGTCCGCTTCCCGATAGCGTTGATCGGCGGATACGCGGCAGCCGGGTATTTTGTCTAAAATCTGCATTTTGAGTTTTTCCAGCTTTTTGCGATGAGCACGGCGCTGTTCTTCTGGTATAAAATAGCGCCGCCGCATTTTGCGCCGCTCAACATCATAATAAAAATACAGCGCCCCGTTTTCCCCGACGACACCATCCACCGGCCACATGCGTGCGATGTGGTCACACCAGCCCGCCGGCCGGCCGGTAATGGGAATCACGTATATACCCGCTTTCTTCAGATCTTCCATTGCTGCAAACACAACAGCCGGCAGGCAGCCCTCGAAGGTAAGGGTATCATCGATATCCGCCAGAACATATCGGATGGCTTTTTTGACTGCTTTGGGCATTTTTTCAATCGGCTTCATTTTCTACCCCTGAGGTATTTTAAGGTCGCTTCTTGCGCTGTTGCTTACAGATGTCGTGTTAAACTTGTCAACAACAAATGGATCAAATCACATTTTAACAAAAAAAAGATGATGAAAAGTTCATTATACACCTTTTTGTTTCCAATCCAAATAAAGTGTTATATTATTTAATTTCCTAATATTTTGTTCTACAAATATGTTACAAAACGATTGTCACTCCCGCGTAGACGGAAGTCCAGTTCAAGAATGCCTGGATTCCCGCCTGCGCGGGAATGACGAATGGAAGGAATGGGATATTGAGAGAAGCGCTGATCACTGCAATGGGAAATGCGGTTGATGAAATTAGGAAGTGGCCGCAAAAGGAGGTCCAGATATTTCATCACAATGATTCCGACGGGCTCACCTCGGGAGCTATTCTGACCAAGGCATTTGAAAGAGCCGGTTTCACGGTGCGACGCTCCTGTCTGGAAAAACCTTATCCCAAGTTGTTGCACAAAATTTATGAGCAAACGGGCGGTTTAATTATATTCGCAGATTTTGCCGGCCGGATTGCACCCCTGCTCTCAGATTTAAACCGCAGCCGAAACCTCACCTTGATTTTGGACCATCATGTGGCCGAGGCTTCCACCGATCCGATGGTGCACAACCTGGATCCGGATTTATATGGGCTTAAAGGCGATCGGGATATATCCGGTTCCACCACCTGCTATCTTTTTGCCAAAGCCCTGGACCCAGCCAATGAGGATCTTGCCCATATTGCGGCCATCGGTGCGGTGGGAGATGAGTTTTTTGTGGATGGCTGTTTGGCCGGTGAAAACCGCAACGCCGCCAAAGAAGCGGTCAATCAGGGTAAACTGGAGATTCAAAAACACGATGCCGGTGAGCGTTACTTTCTGCTGACCGCCAGGCAGCCCGTCGCCTGTGATGAGCTGGGCGCTTATCTGGACACCCTTGGGGCCGCCGGCTACTATCAAAATGGACCGGACATGGGAATCCGGGTTAGCCTGGAGGGTACTGGTGCTGAATCCGACCGGATGCTTGAAAAGCTGCAGGCCATCCAGCACAAAGCTTTTGAGAAGGAAATTTCAAAAATTCAGTCTGAGGGGTTGAAAAAAACGGCGAATATCCAGTGGTTTCATGTCGAAAATCGATTTTCACCCATGGGCGTTAAGATGATCGGCGTATTCTGCGACGCCATTAAAAATTCCGACAATGCAGACCCGCAGCGCTATGTTGCCGGCTTTCAGGTCATCCCCAACCAAATCCCGGGTTTCGGCCCCATCGAATTCAACGAGGTAAAAATTTCAATGCGGGTATCCGCTCAGATAGAGGCGGAAATCAG
>JASFIX010000118.1:0-9102 GCA_050122435.1 Desulfobacterales bacterium | reverse complement strand
ATCAAGCGCGGATCGAAGTCCATCGACTTGAGAAGATTTTGCACATTGATCGAGGCTTCTCCAGCGCGAATAAAATCTCTACCTTTTATGTGAAAGCTTTTCCTTAGCAGGGACATCAGTCTAAAATTGTCGAATAGTGTGGTTGTTCGAGCCGGACGGGCGTGAGAACGGCAGATTATCGTTTTCCGTCAAGCCCCGTAAGGTTGCAAGCGTGCAGTCTGCCGCAGGACACAAACATGGAATATGGACTTGATATCAACGGTATTCCCTGGGTTTTGGCCATATCGATCACTTCCTGGGGCGGTTTTTTCTTTCGGACAAACACCACGGCGCCGACGCCGGCCACCATAGCGGTGCGGATGACCTGCACGGTTGTCAAACCGGTCAGTAAGATGCAATCTTCAGAAACTGCCGCCAGCACATCACTCATCAAATCACTGGCGCCGCATCTTGTAATAATTTTATCCAGTTTATCCTCTCCGGTTAAAAGAGTCGCATCTAGCGCATCAACAATTTCTAATAATTTCATATGCCGTTTCCGTCATTCACTCCGTTTTTGTTGCCAGCCGTGCCTCATAGCCGGCCGCCAGATATCTAAAATGAGCATTTCAAATTTTATATAAAAATAATTTAGTAAGATCGAACTATAAAATATAGCAAGTACGCGTGTCAATGCTAAGTGTGGTTCTTCCTGGTTGCTCACTATTGGCTGCTTGTCATTAATAAAGGTTTCAGGTTTCGGGTGTCAGGTGTCAGCAAAAGATGATAGAACGTGGTGTCAGATAATCCAGGCGTCATCAAGTTCGTTGTCCTGAATGCGGAATGTGATAATTTTCGACATCACCAGGTTCGTAATCCTGACACCTGAACACTGACACCTGAAACCTAAACGCCAGTGACCCGTAGCTAATCCACAAACAATGGTACCACTTCAAACTTATTCACATCGACCAGCCCGATATCGGTCAGCTTTAATTCCGGTATCACGGGCAGGGCTAAAAAGGAAAGGGTCATGAACGGATCCTTTAATGAGGTGCCCATTTCATGTGCGACTCCAATGAGGCGATCCAGTTGATCGCGTACACTGTGGACCGGTTCCAAAGACATCAGCCCTGCAACCGGCAAGGCCAGCTCAGCCAGAATATTGGTATCAGATACGGCAGCCAGACCACCTCCCATCTTCACCACCGCTTCCAGGGCGGCTCGCATGTCCTCATCGGTGGTGCCGACGACAATAATATTATGAGAATCATGGGCAACACTGGAGGCCAGGGCACCGCGTTTTAAGCCGAAACCTTTAACAAAGCCCTTGCCAATATTGCCGGTGCGATTGTGGCGTTCAATAACCGCCATTTTAAGTATATCCTTTGAAGGGTCGCTTACCGCCTGATTGTTTTTAACCGTTATCTCTTCGATCAACTGATGGGTAATCACCTGTTCCGGTACGACGCCAATAACGCGAACTTGTTTTTTATCAGCAGATATAGCCAAATCGATCTTCTGGAGATCAACATGCATCGATGGAGGGACGGTGGCCGCTGGTGGGACCTGAATATGCGGTGATATTTTTCCATTTTCGGCAGTTAAGATTCCCCGGCAATATACCTTTTCAATGACCGGTTTTTTCAAATCCGAAAATATGATCAGATCGGCCTGTTTGCCTGGCGCGATAGCGCCCAGGTGGTCCAATTTGAAATATTCTGCCGGGTTCAGGGTTGCCATTTGGATCGCTAAAACCGGGTCCAGACCGGACTGAATGGCCTCATACACGATAGAGTCAATATGACCGTCGGCGATCAGATCATGGGGGTGCCGATCATCACTGCACCACATCATTCGCCGGGCTGTTTTTTCGTTCACGGCAGGCAGCAAGGCCTGTAAATTTTTGGCACAGGTTCCTTGACGGATCATGATGTGCATCCCGGCCATGAGTTTTTCCTTCGCTTCCTGCTCGGTGGTGCATTCATGATCACTTTGAATGCCAGCCGAGACATAAGCATAAAGCTCCGATCCTTTGAGTCCGGGTGCGTGACCGTCGATCGGCTTTTTTTGCTGCCGGGCAGCAAGTATTTTGGCCAAAACATCCCGATCCCGATAGATTACTCCAGGAAAATTCATCATCTCAGCCAGTGCGATAATTCTTTCCTGATGAAAAAATGGTTGCAGGTCTTCAGCGGTTAGGCGCGCGCCGGCGGTTTCCATATCGGTTGCCGGTACACACGACGGCAGGGTAAAATAAACATTCATGGGTTGTTGCTCGGCCGACTGCAGCATATATTCGATTCCCGATGATCCCAGCACGTTGGCGATTTCATGGGGGTCGGCCGCTACGGTTGTGGTGCCATGGACGACGACTGCCCGGACGAATTCGGATATGCAGGCCATCGAGCTTTCAATATGGACATGGCCATCTATAAAACCGGGAGCGACATATCGGCCGTTTAGATCGACGACATTTTTGGCCTCATATGAGCCGAAGCCGACAATCATCCCATCGCTGATGGCAATTTCGTCTGTCACGACCTCGCCCGCAAACACATTGATGATTTTCGCGTTGGTTAAAAGCAGATCAACAGGTTTTTCGCCGTGTGCGGCTCTGATGATTTCATCTAGATTCATGGTAAAGGTCCTTTTGTTATTTCCACTGTTGTGGGAAAAAGGTGTCAGGTTTCGGGTGTCAGTAAAATAGCTTGGAGGCTGGAAAGCTTGGATGCTTGAAGGCGCAAATGCTTCATCACCCCCGGCTTCCAGCCTCCAAGCCATGAGCTATCAGCTTTGAGCTATGAGCGAATTGCCTGACACCTGAAACCAGGTAGGCCCTTTGGGCCAGAGATTGACACCTGAAACCTTTGTGTCATCAGCCAGAAGCCAGCAACAAGTAGCCTTAACTTTTAATGTGACGGGCAATTTCCCTGACCCTGGCCATAATCTCTTCAACATCCAGGCTGAGAACTTTTCGATTGCGCACCCGAACTCGTCCATCCACCACCACGTCGCGCACGTCGGAACTCTTGGCCGCATAGACAATATGAGACTCCGGGTGGTAAATAGGTGACAGATGCGGTGCTGATGTATCGATGATGATCACATCCGCCTGTTTGCCGACTTCAAGAGAGCCGATATGGGTGCCAAGGCCAATGGCTCTGGCGCCGCCGATGGTTGCCATCTCCACTACGGTTCTGGCATCCATTGTGGTCGGATCAAATGACACCACCTTGTGAAGTTTGGCTGCCATGTCCATTTCTTGAAATAGATCCAGATTGTTGTTGCTGGCACACCCATCTGTGCCGAGCCCGACCGGTATGTCGGATCTCAAAATATCGGGCAGCGGCGCGATCCCGGAAGCCAATTTGGCATTACTCTCCGGGTTGTGGGAAATGCCGGCTTTGCTTGCTGCGATGATAGCGACATCTTCATCGGTTAACCAGACGCAATGTATCAGCAAAGTATTTTCATCCAGTATTTTCAAACGATCAAGATATTGGATCGGGGTGCACCGATGTTCATTCTGGATTTGCTGGCACTCATTTTGGGTTTCGGCCGCATGAATTTGGAAGAGCAATCCGTTTTCAACGCAAAGTGCTTTGGCTTCCTTCAAGGTTTCCGCACTACAGGTATAGGCCGAATGGCAAAATACGGATGGGCTGATCAGAGAAGTTCGGTTTTGCCATCTGGCAATAAAGGCGCTGGGAATTTTAAGGTTATCTTTCGGGTCCGGCACGCCCGGTGCCGGAAAGTCAATCACCCCCTGGGCCAATACGGCCCGCATGCCGCTGGTTTGCACGGCCTCCGCCACCATATTTTCATAAAAATACCCATCACAGCACGTGGTGGTTCCGCAGAGTAACATTTCGACGCAGGCTAATAACGATCCCCAGCGAACGTACTCGGGATTGATGTGCGCACTCTCTGCCGGGAAAATGTGATGGTTTAACCAAACATCCAGCGGCAGGTCATCTGCCAGACCACGAAACAGGGTCATGGGAAGATGGGAGTGGGTATTGACCAGACCCGGCATAACCAGACCGCCTCCGGCATCGATGGTTTCATCTGCAGCCGGAAGCGTTTCACCACCGCTCAGCGATTCGATACGCTCAAGTTTACCCCCTTTTGCACAAAGCAGACCGTCGGGGATTATCTCAAATGCGTCATTAACGGTAACAATGATGCCGTTGTGGATGACAAGGTCATAGGCCATGGGACCACACCGATTTTGGATTGCGGATTTTGGATTGCGGATTGAGACAGGCCAAGATTAAATGCTCAGATATTTTGTCGGTCGGTAAATCTAAAATCCGAAATCCAAAACATAAATAGCTCTACCACACCAGATAAACATAAAGTTAAAAAGAGACCGATTCAGTTCGCCATTAAACATTCTTTATCTGTTTTTGTTAACCTTCTGTAACTTCTTTTGCGATCCGGTTGACATCGTCCATGACCGCTTTGAGGTCCATGGTTTTGAGCCGGCCGTCATTCATGACCACGGTGCCATTAATGATTGATGTGGTGACGTCGCTTCCTTTGGCGGCGTACACCAGGTGAGAGACCGGGCTGTACATCGGTGTCAGATGGGGCTTGTTTGTGTCGACAATGATTAGATCCGCCTTTTTGCCCGTCTCGAGGGAGCCGGTAACCGTTTCGAGGCCCAGGGCTCTTGCGCCGTTGATGGTGGCCATTTTTAATACGGTCGGGGCATCCATTACGGTTGGATCCAGACTTTTGGCTTTATGAAGTTTGGCCACGCTATCCATTTCCTGAAAAAGGTCCAGATCGTTGTTGCTGGCGCATCCATCGGTTCCCATCCCCACACAGATGCCTTCATCAATTAACCGGGGGATCGGTGCCACACCGGATGCCAGTTTCATATTGCTTTCGGCATTATGAGCGACTTTCACATCAAAGCGCTGCAGCAAGGCGATGTCATTTTCAGTCAGCTCTACACAATGGCAGGCAAGTACATTGGGAGCTAAAATTCCAAGCTCAGCAAGATGTTCGACCGGAGTGCGGTCAAAGCGTTCCTTTATCTGTTCAACCTCGCTTTTGGATTCGGCCAGATGGATCACAAAAGTTAGATTATGGGATTGAGACAGCTTGAAGGCCTTTTTCAGCAATTCCGGTCCACACAGATAGGCTGAATGCGGCTCGACGGCGATGCTGACCAGGGGATCTTCCTGCCAGGAGTCGATCAGATTTTGGGTATATCCAATTCCGTTTTCGATGGATCCATAATTGGGCGAATCAAAATCGTAGAGCACTTCTCCAACAACAGCGCGCATGCCGGCGTCTTTGGCAGCCCGGGCGACCGCATCTTCAAACAGATACATGTCGCAGAAACAGGTGGTGCCAGACATGATCATTTCAGCGCAGGCCAGCAATGTGCCCGAATAGACCTTTTGATCATCCAGTTTGGCCTCGGCCGGAAAAATATGATCATTAAGCCAGGTCATCAATTGGAGGTCATCGGCCAGTCCTCTGAAACAGGTCATGGCGGCGTGGGTATGCGAATTGATCAACCCCGGCATGATAATTCCGCCGTTAGCGTCAATAACCTGTGATACGCTCCAGTCGCCAAATTCATCGGCCGGTCCAACGGCCGTAATGGTATCACCGTCGATGGCAACGGCGCCATTGCTAATTTCGGTATCGCCTGCATCTAAGGTGAGCACGGTTCCGTTCGTCACCAGGATATCAGCGGATTTCGGTTTCATATATTTTTTCAGAGATCCCTTTCATGATCGTTTCCAGCATGGGAGTCGCTGCTTTGGCCACTGCAATGATTTCTTCAACAGTTGCCGGAACAGGGTCATCCGGATTGTGGACGTTGGTAATGGTTGATAACCCCAGCACCCGCATACCACCGTGGACGGCGGCAATAACTTCCTGGACGGTTGAAAACCCCACGGCTTCGGCGCCAATGGTTTGCAAAAATTTTACTTCAGACGGCGTCTCGAGCGAGGGCCCTGTGAGCCCCACGTATATTCCTTTCTGCAGACTTGCTCCGGCTGTTTTGGCGATGCCCTCGGCAGCAGCGATTAGCGTGTCATCATATGCCCGGGTCATGTCGGGGAATCGTACGCCCCAGCTGTCTATATTGGGGCCGATTAGCGGGTTTGTTCCGGTAAGATTGATGTGATCGGTTATAAGCATGATGTCGCCCGGATTAAATTCAGGATTCAGGCCGCCGGCGGCATTTGAAACGATCAGAATTTTAACTCCCAACTGCTGCATCACCCTTATGGGGAAAGTAACCTCCAGGGGAGTATACCCTTCGTATAAATGAAATCGACCCTGCATGGCAATGACCGGACAGCCGTTCATGTTGCCACTGAGCATGCGGCCGATATGGGTTTGAACCGTTGATATCGGAAAATGAGGAATATCCTGATATCTGATGGCCGTTTCAATGGCCATTGATTCGGCACTTTCACCCAGGCCGGTACCGGTCAGCAAACCGATATGGGGTGCATCCTTAATCCGGCTTCTAATAAAATCGGTCGTTTCTGCCAGTTGTTGCTCGATGTTTTTCATGCTGCCCTCTTAAAATCCTAATTTTTTAAAAAAAACATTATCTTAGTGTAGCAAATTGTCTTCGTCAAGCCAACTTATACCAAGCCGAGAAACAATATGTTCTCATTGACTTTTTTCGTACACTGTGGCATACACACTCCCTTACACCCCCGACCCCGCCTGGGATCTCTTTGGGTAATTGATGACCTGTGATAGTGATTTACGATCTGGCTCAATCGGATCTGATGTAAACGCGCGAAAAAGAGGGAGATCTGCAAATGGAGACTGACATCCACCCTGAACATCCCGAAATTAATAATGAAATGTGGTCTAAGATTGAGAAAATTATTGATGATAACAAAGAAATCCCCGGTTCGATTATCGGCGTTCTGCGTGAATGCCAGGATGTCGTCGGCTGGCTGCCGGTCGAACTAATCGATTATATCAGTGACGGTCTCAATCTTTCCCGCAGTGAAGTTTTCGGGGTAGCTTCTTTTTATTCGCTTTTTGCGCTGGCCCCCAAAGGCCGGCACCAGATCAAGGCATGCTTGGGCACCGCATGTTATGTGAAGGGCATTAAAGAAGTGATGAGCCGTATCGGCAACGAATACAAGATCGAAGAAGGCGGCACGACCGAAGACCGGCGGTTTACACTGGAAGCCGTTCGATGTTTGGGGGCTTGCGGCCTGGCACCGGTTGTCGTGGTGGATCAGGATACCTATGGGGATGTCAAAGCCGACAAAGTCATTGAAATGCTTGAGAAGTATGAATAACAAATGCGTTCTCCAACATGAAGCTATATGAGATTCAAGACATATTGAATGCCACCATTTTGACGGGAGAGGATCAGCTCGATCGAACCGTCGTGGGTGCCGGGGGGGCTGATTTGATGGCAGATGTCTTGTGGGCTGTGGCCAAAGAGGCGGTTTTGCTTACCGGCCTGACGACCGAGCAGGTCTTGCGAACCGCCAAACTTGCCGAGGTGGCAGCCGTTGTTTTTGTCAGAGGTAAAAGACCCGATACCCCCGTTCTCGAACTGGCGGAATCCTATCAGATGCCCTGTATGATGACCGCATACTCCCTGTTTGTCGCCAGCGGCCGACTGTATGTCAATGGGCTCCGGGGGCTGGACGGTTCATGGTAAATGGCTCATAGCAAAAGATAAAGACCGACAATCGAAAAATAGAAGTGGTTTCAAAATCTCAGATCAATCATCACACGCAGGAGTTTAGATGAATAAGGTAAGAAGCCAGTTGATGTTGTGTGGCGGGACCGGATGTCAGGCATATGAGAGTGGTGTTCTTCGGGAAGCACTTCAAAAAGAGCTGGAGCGCCAGGGGCTTGCGGATGAAATTAAGATTATTGAGACCGGTTGTAACGGTTTCTGTGCGGTCGGACCGGTTATGCTGGTTCAGCCTGAAGGGATTTTTTACCAAAAGCTGAAAGCTAAACACATTCCGCACCTGGTCGAAGAGCACTTTCTCAAAGGCCGCCCCGTAAAAAAACTATTTTACGTCGAACCGGCCTCCGAAGAAACCATCCCCGGCATGAACGAAATCCCGTTTTTCAAGCACCAGATGTTCTGGGCCATGCGCAATAAAGGTGCCATCGATCCGGAGGTCATTGACGAGTACATTGCTAGAGACGGGTATTTCGGAGCCGCCAAAGCCCTGAAGGAGATGAGCCCGGAGCAAATCATCGCCGAGGTAAAAACATCGGGCCTAAGGGGGCGCGGCGGAGCGGGTTTCCCTACCGGGCTGAAATGGGAATTTGCCAGCAAAAGCCCCAGCGAAGTCAAATTTGTTTTATGCAATGCGGATGAAGGTGATCCGGGCGCATTCATGGATCGAAGCATACTGGAATCCGACCCGCATGCTGTATTGGAAGGCATGCTGATTGCCGCACGGGCCATCAATGCGCATCAGGGGTATATTTATGCTCGAACAGAATATCCGCTGGCCATTAGAAGATTGGGAATTGCCATTGAACAGGCCCGGGATTATGGATTGTTGGGGACTGATATTCTGGGAACCGGTTTCAACTTCGACATTGATATTTATCAGGGTGCCGGTGCGTTCGTTTGTGGTGAAGAGACTGCGTTAATGAGATCCATTGAGGGTAAACGCGGCATGCCACGCCCACGACCGCCCTTTCCGGCCCATAAGGGACTGTGGGAAAAACCGACGATCTTAAATAATGTCGAAACCCTGGCCAACATTGCACAGATTATCATGAATGGCGGAGACTGGTATGCCAGTGTCGGTACCGAAAGCAGCAAAGGAACTAAAGTGTTTGCGCTTTCCGGCGATGTGAACAACATCGGATTGGTTGAAGTGCCAATGGGGACTACGCTGAGAACGATGATTTATGACATCGGCGGGGGGGTGCCCAACAAGAAGAAATTTAAAGCTGTTCAGCTTGGCGGGCCTTCGGGCGGTTGCGTACCCGAAGAACATCTGGATATCCCCATTGATTATGAGGAAATTGCCAAAGTCGGTGCCATTATGGGTTCCGGCGGCGCGATCGTGATGGACGAAAATACCTGCATGGTCGATATGGCCCGATTTTTTATGGATTTTGTCCAGGACGAAT
>JASFIX010000117.1:0-9120 GCA_050122435.1 Desulfobacterales bacterium | reverse complement strand
GGTCAAATAGTTGAAATCGTTTATGCTGTGGGCATCGGAATTGATCGACACCAGAACCCCTTCTGCCTTGGCGACCTGACAGTAAATATCATAAAGGTCCAGGCGTCGCGGATTGGAATTGAGTTCAAGAAAACAGCCGCGGTCCCTGGCTTTATGGATGATTCTCATCATATCGACCGCATAGGGCTCGCGCTCATCGATCAAGCGGCCGGTGGGATGCGCCAGCATGCTAAAATAGCGATGATCCATGGCGCGCAGAATGCGCTCGGTCTGTTTTTCAAGTGACAAATTAAAATAGCTGTGGACTGTTCCCACCACCAGATCCAGCCGGGCCAGCACCGCATCCGGCAAATCCAGGGTACCGTCCTCCAGAATTTCAACTTCAAGGCCTTTTAGAATCCGAATGCCTTTTAATTGATCATTGAGACGATCGATCTCATCGATCTGCCGCATCAACCCCGGCGGATCCAAGCCGCCGGCCACCTTGAGACGATCGGAATGTTCGGTAACGGCGATGTATTTTAAGTCGTGCTTTTTGGCCGCCTGCGCCATTTCTTCGATACTGTTGTGCCCATCGGTGGCATGGGTGTGAAGGTGCAAATCACCCTGGAGGTCTTTGCGTTCGACCAGTTGGGGCAGCCGATGGTCTGCAGCTGCCTCGATTTCGCCGCGATTCTCCCGCAACTCCGGCGGGATGTAGGGCAGATCCAGCGTCTTGTAAACAGAGGCTTCCGTCCGACCGGCCAACTGCTTTTCAAAGCGAAACACACCGTATTCATTTATCTTTAAACCTCGCTGCTGCCCCAGGCGGCGGATGGCAATATTATGGTCTTTACTACCGGTAAAATATTGCAAGGCAGCGCCGAAGCTGGATTGTGCCACCAATCGCACATCCACCTGGAGACCGGATCGCAGCACAACGCTGGATCGGGTAACGCCGCGGGACAACACCTTGGCGATCTCATCATATTCAACAAACCGCTTCATTACCGGACTGGTTTTGCGGGCGGTGACCAGAATATCCAGGTCGCCCACCGTTTCCCGGGAGCGCCGGAAACTGCCGGCCGCCACCACATCGATGACGCCGGACACTGTTTTCAGAAAATCAATAAGACTGTCGACAGTCGGCTTGACCGCGGCAATTTTAAACCGTTTTTCTTTTTGAGCCCGAGCCTCAATCGCTTCAAAAATAGCTTTTTCGCTCTTTTCACCGAAGCCCTCGAGGGCGCGGATACGGCCTTTGCGGGCTGCCAGGGATAGCTGTTTCAGGTTTTTGATTTTCAGATCCTGGTATAAAATCCTCACCCGCTTGGGGCCCAGGTTGGGCAGCTTTAACATTTCGACAACCGTTTTGGGAATGCGCTGCTGAAGTTTGATCAGGGCTTTGGCCGTGCCGGTTTCCAGTATTTCGAGGATTTTGGCAGCCAGCTCTTTGCCAATGCCCGGCAGTTTTGTGAGATCTTCACCGTCAGCCACCATATCCTTCAATTCTTCTCCCAGACCGGTGACCGTGCGGGCCGCATTGCGATAGGCCCGAATTCGAAATGGGTTTTCCCCTTCGATCTCCAGGAAATCGGCGATCTCCTCAAAAATAGCGGCGATATCGTTGTTATGGACAGGCATAACTCAAAGACCCTTCGAAGATTATGATAATAACGCTGTGCCTTATTCAGGCAGCTTTGGAGTGTCGGAGTGTTGGAGTATTGGAGTATTGAATTTCTTCCATCACTCCAGTACTCCAATGCTCCAATACTCCGGTTCCAATTGGCAATGCGCTAGTTTCCCTTCACTATGCCAAATAATTTCAACTTTATTTGGGAAAAACATAAAAAAGCTATTGACTTTTATTTTTTTAGGCGTATCTTAGCGGACTTTTAACCCTTTAAGCGGATTCTTATATTCAATAAGGAATTAAATTATGTATTTTGAAGCCGTATTTCAACCGTCAAATGGTACCGAGTACAATTCTGATGCCGCCGGCCTTGTCGGCAAAAAAGTGGCAATTAATGCAGGTTGGACGCTGGAAGAAGGGCCTCACAAGGGGCAACAGTGTTTTTATATTCCCAACTCAACGGTGGGCTGCATCCCCGAAAGCGATCTGCAGGAGCTCAAAAGTATTCCTTTTGTCCAATGGAAGGAAATTTTTAATCAGACGGGTCTCAACAGGCCATAAGAGGTCTGCGGTCATCATGGACACGGTTCCATGATGAAAACAATTGAATGGGTTCAGTGGCGATGGATGCCTACTTGATCCGTTTGTGCGTCTAGAATGGTGAAAAGTAAAAAATCGTTGCCAAACAGATACGCAGTATGGTTCTTATAGATCAAATGACCCCGATTTTCAGGAGAAATTGATCATGAAAAAAGACACCCGATGCGTACACAGCGGCACCCTTATTGACCCAAACACCCGAGGCCTCAACACACCGATTTATACCTCATCTTCTTTTGAATACCTGGATACACCCGAAAATGTGTACCCGCGGTACTTCAACATTCCCAATCAAAAAGCCGTTGTCCGCAAGCTGTGTGAACTGGAAAATGCCGAAGACGGATTGCTGTTTGGCTCGGGGATGGCGGCGATCAGCACCGCCATGTTATCTTTTCTCAACAGCGGCGATCATGTGGTCCTGCAAAAAGATATCTACGGCGGGACGCATCATTTCGTAACCGCAGAATTCGAGCGTTTCGGGATCGAATATACCTTTGTATCCAACCGGGCCGACGAAATTGAAAAGGCAGTCCAAAAAAACACCAAAGTCATCTATATTGAAACGCCCTCCAATCCGCTGCTTTTAATTACGGATATCGCCGCAACCGTTCAGGTTGCCAAATCCAGCAATGCCCTCAGCATTATCGACAATACATTTGCCACACCGATTAACCAAAATCCCCTGGACCTGGGCATCGACATCGTCACCCACAGCGGCACCAAGTATCTGGGCGGTCACAGCGATCTGTGCTGCGGCGCGGTGTTAACACGCAAAGACCTGGCAGCCAAAATTTCAGCGACGGCAGCCAATTTAGGCGGCAGCATGAATGCGATGACCTGCTACCTGCTGGAGAGAAGTCTGAAAACTTTAGCAATCCGGGTGGACAAACATAACCGCAATGCCCGGATGATTGCCGAATACCTTGAAAAAGATCCCCGCATCCCACAGGTGTACTATCCCGGGCTTGAAAATCATCCGGGTCATGCGGTAGCCAAAAACCAGATGAGCGGATTTGGCGGCATGCTGTCATTTGAGCTCGACGGCCGGCAGCCGAATCGATTCTTAAAAAATCTGAAAGTGATCACTCCGGCCCTCAGCCTTGGCGGGGTGGAAACCATTATTTGCTCCCCGGCAACATCATCGCATCAAAAAATCACGGCGGCAGAGCGGGCCGAGCTGGGTATCAGCGACGGTCTTCTGCGGTTGTCCGTCGGCATTGAGGATGCCGATGACCTCATCGCCGATATAGACGGTGCACTGTCCGCCTGATTTCAATTTTCGGCCGGTTATTATATGATCCATAAGGGCATATTCGTAAAAGATAGCGTCGCGTCTCACAAAAATATTAGCTACTTTTTTGAATATCGAATATCGAACAGGGAATGTCGAAGTAAAAAGTAGGGCCGGCCACCGCCTGGCGCGGCGAAGCCTCGGGCGAAGACGGGTGCCGGCCGCCATGGCAGCCACGGAGGGCTGCCCTACTTCGATATTTCCGTCTTAAAGAATTGCTCTCTGCGAACTCGAGCGACCGGAGGGCGCGGGTGTGAGATTGAAAGGAGATCGACATGGGAATCATTTCATGGATTATTCTGGGATTGATCGTCGGGATTATTGCTAAATTTATCATGCCCGGCAAAGATCCGGGGGGAATCTTCATCACCATTTTACTGGGAATTGCCGGTGCCATCGGGGGCGGTTTTGTCAGCTCCGCCATTGGGTTCGGCAAAGTCACCGGCTTTGACCTGCGCAGTCTGGTTATCGCCGTCTGCGGCTCATTGGTTCTGCTCATTGCCTACCGGGCGGTTAAAAAGAAATGAGACTCACCACCCTAGTTCTCATCTTTTTTTTGGTTTTTTCCATCAGTGCCTGCACGGAACACAAAGACCAGGATAGAGTTAAACTTACGGACACCTTTGTTTTAGCCACCTATGGGACCCTGCGAACATTGGACCCGGCTGCATGCTATGACACCACCGGGTCCCAGCGCATCTGGAACATCTACGAGCCGCTGGTTTTTTTTGACGGTTCCAAAACCGATGCCTTCATACCGGTCCTGACCACCCGGGTTCCAACACTGGAAAACGGCGGCATCAGCAGCGATGGGACCAGGTATACCTTTCCCATCCGAAGCGGCGTCAAATTTCATGACGGTGCCGATTTAACTCCGCAAGATGTCGCTTATTCTTTTAAACGCAACATGATCGCCGATCCCGACGGCGGCCCCATGTGGATGTTGCTGGAAGCGCTGACCGGCCAAAGCTCTACCCGGGATGAAAACGGAAAAATCATAGCGGGTATTTTTAGGACGATCGATCATGCCGTAGCAGTTAAAGGTGACAGCGTGGTTTTCCATCTGCCCAGGCCGTATCCACCGCTTATCGGAATTCTGGCATATTCCTCATCGGTAATCCTGAACAGGGAATGGGCCATCGCCAATGGATGCTGGGACGGCAATATAAATAATGCGGCCAAATACAACAATCCGGCCCCCGGTCATGAACCGCTGCAAAAAATTACCAACGGCACCGGTGCCTTTCGCATGAAATCCTGGAAACCCTCCAAGGAGTTTGTGTTCGAACGATTCGAGGGGTACTGGGGAGACCGGCCGGCGCTCAAAACCGCCATTGTTAAATATGTAAAAGAATGGAGCACCCGTAAACTCATGCTGCAAAACGGGCATGCCGACCGGGTTACAGTGGACATCCCTTACGTACCCGAGGTAAAGGCCATGAAGGGCCTTAAGTTTTACCGCGTACCCCAGCTATCGGTGTCATTTGCACTCTTTTGCCAGAAAGTCGACCCCACCGGTAATCCGAATATCGGTAGCGCTAAACTGGACGGAAACGGTATCCCGCCGGATTTCTTCTCGGATATCAATGTTCGCAAGGCTTTTTTGCACGCCCTGGACCGCAAAACTTACCGCGAAGATGTTTTCAACGATCTGGTGATTATGCCCACCAGCCCCAACATTGAGGGGCTTCCCTATCACAAAGAGGTGCCGGTATACGAGTTTGATCTGGATAAATCCAGAGGGTTTCTGCAAAAAGCCTGGGGCGGCAGGGTGTGGGATAACGGGTTTAAAATGGTTATCACCTATAATTCCGGCAATGCTATGCGTGAGGCCGCGGCGATTATGCTGGCTGAAAACATCATGTCACTGAACCCCAAATTCAACATCGAGATCCGCAACGTGGAATGGAAGGATTATCTGGTTCAGTACCGCAGCTTTATGTATCCGATTTTTATTACGGGCTGGGGAGCGGACTACGCCGATCCGCATAACTTCCTTTATACCTTCATGCACTCCCGGGGTGTTTACGGCAAATTCATGGCCTATAAAAATGATGAGGTTGACCGCCTGTGCGAAACCGGTATTGCCACCGTGGAACCGGCAAAACGCGAAGAAATTTACACCCGGCTGCAGCATCTGTGGTTTGAAGAAGCCATTGGCATTCCGCTTTACCAGCAGATCAATATCCGCGCCTACCGCGATTGGATTGACGGTTATATGCCCAATGCCATGCTCACCGATGCCTGGGAAGACCTCAAACGAATCGTAAAAAAAATCCCGCCCAAATAGGGGCGGGATTTTTAAGACGGGTTTAAGAAACCCGTTTAATTATTTCCCGAAAATTGACGGGCAGAACCTGCCCGTTAGCGCGGCCGTCAGCCGACCACCTTGAAGTTAAGCACCAGATTTTTGTGCGCAATCTCTTCACCGACTCTGGCAAACATGCCTGCCTGATTACCGCCGGCTTCCCAGGCACTGACCCAGTAATCAACAATTTCGTTGAGCGCCACATTATAAAGCTGATCGGTAACTTCCTTTTTCAGTATATTTTGGCAGGGAATACGGTAGTTCTGAATCAGACTGGTGATATGGGGTTTGACATTTGCTGTATCAACTTGCTGGTAACCATCGTATCGCACTGTTTCCGGTATAAAATGATCGGGCGTATTGTAATGATCCGGAGAAATCGTTTCTGCCAGAAAGCAGGCCAGAACACCAAAAGCGTGGGCCGTATTGAATTCGTCATATCTTCCCTCTTTTAAATCCTGGATGAGATGCTGATAAATCAATTCGGCATCGTACGGATCAATTAAGGTATTTATGCCGCGGTGATGTCTTTCCTTATAATGCATCCCTGTCGAAACCGTTGCTAAATTGCTGCGCAGATACGCTTTAAGCTCCTCCGGGCAAAATTCAATGGCATCATAAACCAACTGGTCGCGGGTCACTGATTTAAATGCCAACGAATTCCCCGCAGGGAAAATGAGAACTAAGAACATAAAAAACGCAAATATTTTAAATAATTTCAGATACATAATATCACTCTCCTCGAATTAAGCGGTTGGTGATGATCAGAACGTAAGATACGGATTATGTTATCTTTTTAATCGGCAAAAATGGGAAAAACTTTAGTGAAAGCCTGAATTTATTTCATACTTTCCATCGGTCCGGACCTGTGTTACAGAAACGTAACAGAATCAGTCGATTTTTTTGATGGACGACGGTTAAATTGCTGAAGTGTTTTGAAATCGGCGCTTTTTGTCCGTGAAAGACCAGAAATGGTTTCAAAGCCTCAGATCAGGTTTCCCGCTTGAATGCGGGATTACACGTCTTGATTTTAAAAATTAAGGTGTGTATCAAAGCAAGACGTCCCGTGAATTGAAACGCGTTTTTCCGAGCGTACACGTTAGTACGTGAGTATTTCAATTTGCGGGATAACACAGCCATTGGGCCTTAGATGGGGTTTTGAAACCACTTCTACAATCGCAACCCATTAGGATCGGAATGACCTTCGTGCTACCACTGCCTGGCCTGGCTTATTTGACATCCCGTTTCGTATTTACGGTATTGATTTGCGCCGGGATTCTTTTTTCCGGTTACGGTTGCACGGTTAAACCCCGAATCATCGAACCGGGTACAATCCCCAAAATAGACGCACTGGCCCCGGGAGAAGCCGAATACGGAAAAAAACTCTATGAGAATTTGTGTGACGATTACGGATTAGATGCCAATCCGAAACACAATGACCGGCTGGTAACCATTCTCGATCATCTGATACAAGCTGCAGAAGCCGATCACCTCCCCTGGCAAATTTATCTCTTTGACGATCCCAACACGATAGATGTCCGTGCCGTTCATGGAAACTACATTTTTGTATGGTCCGGTTTTCTGGATGTCGCCGAAAACGAGGATGAAATCGCCGCGCTGATGGCCTGTGAAATTGCCCATGTATTGGCCCGGCATACGTACCCCGTACAATTTACGCTTTGGACTGATCTTTTCTTTAATGTGGCTGAAATGGCTACCAGTGTCGCCATTATGGCGGCCTCCCAGGGAGCAGTTGTGATTGGCGGCCAGGGTTGGATGAAATGGAGCTATGTTGAGCTGGCGGATCTGGATCCACTAGACCGTGAATACAGTGCAGAAGAAGAACGCGAGGCAGCAATGATCGCGATTCTGATTATGGATCGCTCAAAGTATTCTTCCAGGGCCATGCTCACATTTTGGCAGCGCGTACAGCAAGATGAAGATTTGCTCATAAAAGTAAAACCCCTCGAGCGCGACCTTTCGCCTTTAAAGCGCACGCAAATCATAGAAGAACTGCTGCCAAAAATTCCTCAAAAGACTGAATCCCACACCCCGGACACAATACAATCCAGCACCCGCGATTTCAATGGTTCGAGACGTAAGATTCAATGAAGCGTCGCCTACCTGCCTCAAAAATGCATCTAATAATTAGCAATTAAATGAAAAAGGCGGCTCATGGAGGAATGAGCCGCCTTTTAATAGAATGGAAAAGGAAAAAGCTTTGGAGGTATAATGATAGTTAGAGTCCTTTTACCCTGAAAAAATAGGCAAGTGTTACATTGTGGCATGTCAAGCTTTTTTTGCATCTTACCCCTTTTTCTTCTTTGACTTGGATTTCATTTTTTCTTGTTCGTTTTTCATCTCTGCTTCTCGCTTCTTTTTCTCCTTTTGTATTTCATCTTCCTGTTCTGTTTTTTCCTCTTGCATTTCGGTCTCTTGTTTAGCTTTTTCGCCTTCCTCTTGTGCCTTGGCCTTGGCCTCATCGCCCTTCATTTGGGATTTTTGTTTCTTCTGCAGTTTCTCTTGGTTTAATCCGGGAGGCGAATCTTCTCCTTCCCAGCCGGTCTTCTTGCCCTGTTCCCATCCGGGTGGCTGGGTTTTATTTTTTCCTTTCCCCTTGCCGCCGGCTACAGCCATCGAACTGAAAAGAAAAATAGATGCTAGAATTATAATGAAAAACGTTGTGATTTGATTGTTCATCATAGCCTCCTGCTTTATATACAAATTTATAAACAAGGTGTCCGATTTGAATTGACGGTATTGATTCTAGAGCATCAATTAAATAAGGTCTGCGAAAGATAAGGCTTCTAAAGAAATTTTCAATAGTATGGGAAAGAAGCCGGCCTTGGTCTGTTGTGTTTCTATAGACCACAACCCTGATTGCCCAAAAATGGCGGAAAACGATCCGTCTTCGCTCTGGAGAAAGGGGACGTCACTTCTTTTTATATTTTCGGTTGAAAGTCTTCATTGAATTCTGATAAATCTTCCTTCAAAAAAGAATAAATTAAGCGCTTAATCTTGCTCAAAAGAAAGGAGGTTTGTAATGGCGAATTTTCTGTTCGTGTTAAGTCGCGATGACAACCAGGCCGCAACCCGGTGTTTTCAATTTGCTCAAATTGCGCATTCAAAAGGGCATGAGGTTAACGTGTTCTTTATTGACGATGGTGTCCTGTGGGCGGATTCAAGCAGAGATTTTGATGCAAAAACGCCAACCGGTGATACCATTAATGATTATTTGCCGTATCTGGTTGAAAACGAAGTTCCCATTGGGGTCTGAATTCCGTGCGCCAAAGCTCGTCAGGTCGACGA
>JASFIX010000116.1:0-9156 GCA_050122435.1 Desulfobacterales bacterium | reverse complement strand
CGGTTTTGCTGGATAACTTTAGGCCTGAGGAATTAAACTCGTTCTCATGTTGGACAGGCATTGGAGGGGATCATGGAACTTAAAGATCTGATTCAACGTATTGCGGAGGCACTGGTAGACAGCCCTGAGCAGGTGACGGTCACAGCACTCAAAGGAAGCCAGGCTACCGTATTGGAACTCAAAGTGGCCAAAGAAGATCTGGGGAAAATTATCGGCAAACAAGGGCGTACGGCCAAGTCGATTCGTACCATTTTGGGCGCAGCATCGGCCAAACAAAATAAACGCACCGTTCTTGAAATTGTTGAATAGTTTGCAACCAGAACGTGTCCTTCCTATAAAAACCCCAATAGCTCAAACAAAAATTGGTGAGCCCGCGGTTCGGTAAAATTTTATCTTGCCGTATCCTATTGGTATGAGACTGATTTTTCCGTAATGGGATACGGTCTTCTTTCTTTCCTTTTCCTTAACGACAGATTCCTCACAAATTTTGCTCCTCTGCGGGCAGGCATACACCATCATAAAAACGGAATTAGTTGAACATTCTGATTTTCCGAAAAGCCGCTTCCGGTGTAATGAAAGTTTAACTTGAAGCGACATTCATAAAAACCTGATCACAAAGGGCTAGGTGCACAGCGCACAGCGCTAGAAATGAATTCCCTTCTTTCTAACAAAACGTTTAAGCGCTTTGTTCCATGCCTTATGCGCCATGCGCGATCCTCTAATTCCTGGCGAGGACGCGGCTTGTTTAGACAAGGCGAAAAAGGGCCATTTCGGGGTCGAAACGGATTATCCCTGCAAGCGCTTGACTTAACTGAAATCCGCATCATTATTAAATATTGGGCCTTTAAGAAGTTTTAGAGTAAAGAGAAGAAGGAGTCACGCGATGCCTCGCAAAAAGATAACGATTTCCGACAAGCTAGAATACCTTTCCATTTTGGATGAAAAGGGGCAGCTGGACAAAAAGCTTGAGCCGAATATCCCCGAAGATGTTCTTCTTCAACTGCATCGGACGATGCTATTGGGGCGCAAGTTTGATGAACGCTTGCTGAATCTTCAAAGACAGGGCCGCATCGGCACCTTTCCGCCCATAAAGGGTCAGGAAGCCGCACAGCTTGGCACCATTGCCCATCTGCGCCCCAGTGACTGGATGGTTCCAGCCTTTCGCGAAACTGCGGCCGAGCTATGGCGCGGTAGATCCCTTGAAAGTATTATCATTTACAACAACGGGTATAACGAGGGAATCGATATTCCAGAGAGCCGAAACGATATGCCCATATCAGTGCCCGTGGGCTCTCAAATCATTCACGCAGTCGGACTGGGGTGGGCAGCGAAATACCGCAAAAAAGATGACGTGGCCATGACGTTTTTCGGAGATGGTGCCACCTCACAGGGAGATTTCCATGAAGGGCTGAATTTTGCTGCAGTTTTCCAGGTTCCCGTAATTTTTGTCTGCCAGAATAATCACTGGGCCATTTCGATACCCCTTTTTAAACAGACCCGTTCAAAAACCCTGGCTCAAAAGGCCCTTGCCTATGGGATGCCGGGCATTCAGGTGGATGGCAATGATATTCTGGCAGTGTATGCTGCTGCCCAGGAGGCTGTTGAAAGAGCGAGAAGCGGCGGCGGACCCACTCTAATCGAATGCGTCACCTACCGCTTAATGATGCACACTACCGCGGATGATCCCAAACGTTACCGCAGCGATGAAGAGGTTGAACAATGGCACAAGCGTGATCCGTTGATAAGATTTGAGAAATACCTCCTGGATAAGGGATTGCTTTCCGAAGAGAAACGCAATCAGGTTGAATCTGAAGTCCTGGATGAGATTCAGGCCGCCGTAGACCGGGCTGAAAAACAAATGGAACCACTCGGCGACCCCATGGATATGTTTGATCATGCGTACGCCCATATGCCTCCCCACTTAGAGGAACAAAAAGCAGATCTTGCGAGCGAGCTATCTAAAGTCGATCAGGAGGGCAAGCATGGCTAAAATGACGATGGTCCAGGCCCTCAATCTGGCCCTGCGGCAGGAAATGGAAAAAGACGACAGTGTTATTGTTCTGGGTGAAGATGTCGGGCTTGATGGCGGTGTGTTCAGAGTAACCGATGGCCTAATCGATCAATTCGGCGATCAACGGGTGCTGGATACGCCTTTGGCCGAATCTGCAATTGCCGGGGTCTCCATCGGCATGGCGGTCTATGGGCTCAAGCCGGTCTGTGAGATTCAATTTTCCGGTTTCAGTTATCAAAACTTTCACCAGATCGAAAATCACGCTGCGCGGTTACGCTGGCGCTCCCAGGGAAGATACCACGTTCCCATGGTTTTGCGAACGCCTTACGGTGGCGGGGTCAGGGCCCTGGAGCATCATTCCGAAAGCCGTGAAGCCTATTGGGCCCATACCCCGGGACTTAAAATGGTGATTCCCTCCGGGCCCCGTAATGCCCGGGCATTGCTGGTCAGTGCCATCCGTGATCCGGATCCGGTGATTTTTTATGAATCCAAGGCGCTGTACCGCGCTTTTCGGGAAGAAGTACCCGAGGCAGAGGAAACCATACCCATCGGTCAGCCGCAGCTCGTTGAAGAAGGCGACGATTTAACCTTGATTTCTTACGGAGCTATGATGCGGCCCACGCTGGAAGCAGCAGCTGAGCTCAAAAGCAAAGATGGTATTGCGGCGGAGGTAATCGATTTGCTTACGATTTCACCGCTGGATGAAGAGATTTTAATCCAGTCGGCTAAAAAGACCGGCCGGGTGGTGGTGATTCACGAGGCCCCGCGCAGTTTTGGGCCCGGTGCCGAAATCGTTTCGCGGTTGATGGAAAAGGCATTTTATTATCTGGAAGCTCCGATAGAGCGGGTTACCGGTTTTGATATCATCATTCCGCTGTTCAGCCGGGAGAAAGCCTATTTGCCCGGTGTCCAGCGGATATGGAATGCAGCCAAGAAGGTGCTGGCTCAGTAAGATTTCAGGTTCAAAGGTTCAGGGTTCAGAGGTTCAACGTTTTGGCTTCCGGCTTCTCGCTTCGACTCGGCTGAGCTCGTCGCAGGCTGGCTGCCGGCCAGTAGCCAGGAGTCAGTGACCAGAAGCCTGAAACGTGACACCTGAATACTCAACGATGCCAAGGCCAATTGAGCTAAAATAAATATGGTAATGTGCAAGGAAACGATTGTTAAAGCGCGGAGGGAATATGTCCAGATCGTTTAAGCTGCCCGATTTAGGTGAAGGCGTACACGAAGGTGAGATACTTGCCGTTCACGTTTCCGTGGGACAGGAAGTAAAAGAGGGTGATATTATTTTAGAGGTCGAGACCGATAAAGCGGCGGTGGAGATTCCGTCTCCCTTTAGCGGTACGGTAGCCGAGATACGGGTCAAGCCGGGCGACACGGTAAAGGTCGGCGATGTGATGATGACCTTCGGCAACGGTGAGGCAGCCAAGGCGGTTGAAGTGGAAAAACTTGATGATGTGCCGCCTGAAACAGTTGAAACCGAAACAGGCGTATCCCCACCGAAGGCCGATAAGCGCAAAAGGCCGGTACCGGCATCACCGGCAACCCGCCGTTTGGCACGAGAATTGGGCGTTGATCTTCATCAGGTGACGCCGACCGGATCCGGTGGCATCGTAACAGCCGATGACGTTCGCGCTTTTGCCGAGCCAGGCAAAGCAGTGGTCGAAGCGCCGGCTGCCGGTGAAGTTATCCAGGTCGAAGCACCTGCGGTTTCCATGCCATCGCCGACATTACCGGATTTTGCAAAATGGGGCCCGGTTGAACGGGTACCGTTTCGCTCCCTTCGCAGGGCAACCGCCAAACAGATGGTGATCGCCTGGTCTCAGATACCGCATGTCACCAGTCAGGATCAGGTGGACATCACCAAGCTGGAAGCCTTTCGTCAGAAACACAAGGCTGAAATTCAGGCCATGGGCGGTCGTTTAACGATGACAATATTTGCGTTAAAAGCGGTTGCCACCGCGCTTAAAACTTATCCGCAGTTTAATGCGACGCTCGATCTTGAGGCCGGCGAGATTATCATAAAAAATTACTTTCACATCGGTGTTGCCGTAAACACCGACAACGGGCTGATCGTGCCGGTCGTGCGAGATGTCGATCGCAAAAGCATAAAAGAACTGTCCATTGAATTAAACGATATTGTTGAACAGACCCGGTCCCGCAAAATTTCACTAAATGATCTGCAGGGTGGCACATTTACCATCACCAACGCCGGCGCTATGGGCGGTGGGTATTTTGCACCGATTATTAATTTCCCGGAGGTGGCTATCCTGGGAATGGGCCGGGGAAGAATGCAGCCGGCTGTGATTGATAAAGGCAACGGCGATCATGAGATTGTGCCCCGGCTGATCATGCCGATTGTGCTTTGCATCGACCACCGCGTGCTGGACGGTGCGGATGCCATTAAATTTCTGAAAGTGGTTATCGACTCCCTTGAAGATCCGGATGAATTACTCATCTCCATGATCTAGTTTGCGCTCAGAAATGGTCTTTTTTCCGTTGCGCGGTGTTCTCCGCGGATTTCAGCCTTCAACCTACTTAAAGTGCGCCGAAGGCTAAAATCCCTCGGCGCGCCATAGCTTTAGCGACGGCGGGTTGTGTGGTCTAACACAACAAAAAAAACCTCATTTCTAAGCGCAAACTTAAAATATTTAAAAAATCTATCTCTTTGGAAATAAAAAAGATGATTTTGTAGGGATTAGTACAATTTTGTATGCTTTGCGAACCGGATAATAGATTAAATGCTGGTTTTAAAAGATGATAATAACGGTAGTTTTTTATACTAGCTTAGACGCTAGTCAAATACTAGCCTCAAGAATTTATAATAGTTTTAATCAAAAATGGGATTTTTCCAAGCTCTAGAAAAAGGCAGATTTTCGCTGGTCAGCAAACAGGAGCAAGACGCCAGCGGCAAGCAGTCAATAAATAGCAGCTCTATGCAATGAACAACGGTCAACTGACAACGAACAACTAACAAACCGAAGGTTTAACTATGGTAATGGGTGAGTTACAGCAGGAAACCGAAGTCCTGGTCATCGGCAGCGGGCCGGGTGGCTATGCGGCCGCATTTCGCGCCGCTGACCTGGGGCTGGACGTGACCATGGTGGATCCTGCCAGTCGACCGGGAGGCGTGTGCCTTTATAAGGGCTGTATTCCTTCCAAGACATTCCTTTTTTTATCCGAACTGATTCACGATGCCGCGCGCGCTGAAAGCATGGGTATCACTTTCGGTAAACCCCGCATTGATCTTAACGCCTTGCGCGAATGGAAGGGCAACGTCATCGATTCCATGGCCAACGGCCTTGTCAGTCTGAGCAATCAACGCGGTGTTCAATTATTGCAGGGGCGGGCCCAATTTGAAAGCTCTCATACAGCCCGGATATACGATAGCGAAGTCAGCCGGATCAAATTTCGCCATGCGATCGTTGCGACGGGCTCCCGCCCGATTGTCTTTCCGGGTGTTGAGTTTAAATCCGGCGGCCGAATTATGAGCTCCACCGGTGCATTGGCCCTGGCAGATGTGCCGTCAACCCTGCTTGTCATCGGAGGCGGTTACGTCGGCCTCGAACTGGGGATGGTTTACGCCGCTCTGGGCAGCCGGGTCAGCCTGGTTGAACTGGAGGACCGGCTGCTGGCCGGTGTTGATACGGATCTGGTTAAACCTTTGCAGCAAAGGCTAAGTACGGTTTTTAAAGCCATCAGTCTTCAGACAAAGGTGGTTTCGATGAAGGCGGATGAAAGCGGCGTTGATGTCATCTTGGAGGGCAACGTTGAAAAAACCGAGCAGCGTTTTGATCGGGTGCTGGTGGCCATCGGCCGCAAGGCTCATACCCAGGATATCGGTCTTGAAAACACCGGTATCGAACTTGATGAAAAGGGTTTCATCAAAGTGGATGATCAACAGCGCACCAGCGATGAGCGAATATTTGCGGTCGGAGATGTAGCCGGAGGAATGATGCTGGCCCATAAAGCCACCCGTGAGGGCAAGGTGGCAGCCGAGGTCATCGCCGGCGAGCCCTCCGCCTTTGATGTACGTGCCATTCCGGCCGTGGTTTATACCGATCCACAGATCGCCTGGTGCGGGTTAACCGAAGAAGAGGCCCGCAGGGAAAATATAGCGATCAATGTTCAGCGGTTTCCCTGGAAATTTTCGGGCCGTGCCACGACGATGGGTGCGCCGGAAGGTTTGACCAAGATCATTGCTGATCCTCAAACGGGCCGGATTCTGGGAGTTGGGATATGTGGTCGCGATACGGAGGGATTGATCTCCGAAGGAGTTTTGGCCATTGAAATGGGAGCTTTGGCCGAGGATATGGCCCTCAGCATCCACCCCCATCCCAGCCTTTCGGAAACCGAGGGTGAAGCCGCCGAACTTTATCTGGGCAGCGCTACCCATATTCTATCTAAAAAAATAAAGTCCTAATTATTTCCCTCGTTCGAATTTATTGATTTGCCAATGCCGTTTCGTTAAAACATTTTTCTATGACATATTCAAACTGGGGGTAGCAGGTCCCTTCGTATACTTTGTCTTTGAAGTAGCGTTTTATGTCATCCTTTTTGCTCCAATCACAACCTGTTAGTGTTTTACAATCAGTTTCAGCAAACCGATTGACGAAACCCTTGAACAGTTCATTGACAGATTTGATTGCATTTAATCTCTTCTTATCCTTTAGTTTCGGTGCATCGGTTGAATCTATCCCATTTAGAAAACCCAAATAGATTGAAGCACCGAAAAGTATACCGCATATTGTCTTACCTGAATTTATTGCCCCCATATACCCGGCTGTTGCCCATTGATAGGGAATGGCATCCCAGCCCGCATCTTCCCTCAAAACTTGAAGGATCGCTTCGGCTCAAGTATATTTCTCCGCCATTAGTTGGACTCCCTTCTTCCAAAGGGCTTTTACGCGATCATCGTTCATTTTTCTTCTCCTGATTAAATCTCTTTTGCTTTTTTTCTTAATTCAAATTTTTGGATTTTACCGGTTGACGTCTTCGGCAACTCACCAAATGTGATAAATTTAGGCCGCTTGAATCCGGCCATATTTTCCTTGCAATAATCAATTAATTCGGCTGCCGTCGTATTTTCGTAACCGAGATTCAGCTCTATAAAAGCACACGGGGTCTCTCCCCACTTCTCATCCGGTTTGGCAACCACCGCCACCAGGGATACCGCCGGGTGCTTGGCCAGGACATTTTCAACTTCAACCGAAGAGATATTTTCTCCCCCGGAGATGATGATGTCCTTGGATCGATCCTTGATTTGAATATAGCCGTCCGGGTGCGCGACGGCCAGATCCCCGGAGTGAAACCATCCATTTTCGAAAGATTTTTCGGTCTCTGCTTTATTTTTATAATATCCTTTCATGACGGCATTTCCACGAATCATGATTTCGCCCATGGTTTGGCCGTCTTTAGGCACCGCTTCCATGGTCTGGGGATCTAAAACATCAATTGCTTCCATCATCGGATATCTCACACCCTGGCGGGCCTTAATTTCGGCCTTTTCCCCGATGGGCAATTCGTCCCAATCCTGATTCCAGGCACAGTGAAGCACATGTCCGTAGGTCTCTGTCAAACCATAGACATGCATAACTTCAAAGCCAAGGCTCTCCATTTTTTCAAGAATAGCGCTTGGCGGCGGCGCACCGGCTGTCATGGCATAAATTTTATGATCAATTTTCCGCTTTTCATTATCGGGGGCATTGGCGATCATGTTCAAGACGATGGGCGCTCCGCCAAAATGGGTAACTTTATGATCAGCGATCAGGTCATAGATGTCTTTGGCAATCACATATCGACAACAAACAATCGTTCCTGCCAAAGCGGCGATTGTCCACGGGTAGCACCATCCATTGCAGTGAAACATGGGCACCGTGTAAAGATATGTCAGATGATTGGGCATGTTCCAGGCGATAACACTTCCCATGGACATTAAATAAGCTCCCCGATGGCTGTAAACAACACCTTTGGGTCGACCGGTTGTCCCGGAGGTATAATTCAGTGTAATTGCCTGCCACTCATCATCGGGTTTCTTCCACTGATAGTCGATATCCCCCTTTTCGAGAAATTCTTCATATGTGTATTTCCCAAGACGCTCTCCCTGGCCTTCCTGTAAATTTGCATGTGGATCTTCAATATCAATTACCAAAATTTCTTTTTTTAACCTCACCAGGGTGTCTTTGACAGCAGGAGAGAACTGCGTATCGACGATAAACGCCTTGGCGTCTCCATGCTCTAAAATGTATGCGATCGTATCTGCTTCCAGTCTTGTGTTTATGGTATTGAGAACTGCCCCGGTCATCGGGACCGAGTAGTGGGTTTCAAAAATTTCAGGGGTATTTGCGGCTATGATTGATACTGTATCGTTTAAACCAATCCCGTGTTTTTCGAGGGCACTGGCAAATTTCAGGCAGCGGTTATAGGTCTCGAGCCAGGTAAAGGTTGTATCGCCATATATGACAGAGGAATAGTTCGGATATACATCCTTGGTTTTTTCAATAAAAGACAAAGGGGAGAGCGGCACGAAATTGGCTGCATTTTTTCCGAGGTTCGTATCATAAGGGCTCTTTTTCGGATTCACGTTATCCTCCTTATCCTGTTAATTTTGCAAAATGTGTGGCTTGCGTTTTCCAGAAAGTTCGCTTCGAAACATAACAGCGAAAAAAAAATCAATCAAACGAAAATTTGATGCCCGTATTTTGTATGAACGAATTGGCCAAAAATTGTTTGCAAATATCAGCATCAACACTTGACAACAGGTGGAGCAGGTTGTTATAAGAGAGACCGACCGGTCTGTCTCTCTCGGAGACCGGTTTGCGGACAAGGCAATGAATCTTAAGGAAACCATTATACACGAGTCCCTGAAACTCTTTTCTTTAAAGGGCTTTTTAGGCACCTCGATTCACGACATTTTAGAGGCTGCCAATACGTCCAAAGGCGGATTTTATAATCATTTCTCAAGTAAAGAAGACCTGTTTTTCGAGGTGATAGATGAAGCGCGCAAAATTTGGCGGGAAAAAAATCTGAAAGGCCTGGATCAAATTGAAAATCCGACTGAAAAAATCAAACAGCTCCTGAAAAACTATAAAGACCGCTACTTGAAGGATGCAGATAATTTTCCCGGCGGCTGCGTCTTTATCACCCTT
>JASFIX010000115.1:0-9208 GCA_050122435.1 Desulfobacterales bacterium | reverse complement strand
CATGCTCTCGAAGCGGGTGCGTTCCTTGTATTGTTCCTTTAGATAGATGTTTTCGCGCGTCTGTTCCTGGTGCTGGATGATTTTTTCGATCAGAACGCCAAGTTCATTGGGATCAAACGGCTTGAGCATATAGTCATAGGCGCCGTCTTTCATGGCCTCGATGGCTGATGGAATGGAGCCGTAGGCGGTGATCATGACAACATCGGCGTCGGGGTCACTGTCTTTGACACTGCGTAACACGTCCAGACCGCTGATGCCCTCCATTTTGATATCCACCAGGAAGATATCGAACTGGGTTTCTTTGACTTTCTCTAAAGCTTCTTCCCCGCTGGCGGCGGTTTGCACGGCGTGGCCGTCGCGTTCCAGCCAGCCGGCCAGGGATTCGCGCATGATCAATTCATCATCCACAATCAGAATCTTAATTTTGCTCACTTAAACCTCCATGCGGATCGAGTTTTTCTGAAGCCCGTTTTAAAGGAAACTTGACCTGAAAGGTTGTGCCTTGGCCTTCTTTTGAGATGACATATATGGAACCGCCGTGTTCCTGGATAATGCCGTAGGCCACCGAAAGACCCAGCCCCACACCTTTGCCCTTTTTTTTGGTGGTAAAAAAGGGTTCAAAAAGTTGTGATATATCTTTTTCCGGTATGCCGATTCCGGTGTCTTTAAAATCGATATGCAACTTATCCTCAGCTAATGAGTATTTGGTTTTAATATTTAACTGACCACCGCCTTTGGCTTCCATGGCCTCCGCGGCATTTGAGACCAGATTCATGAACACCTGCTGGAGCTGATCTTCAGAGCCCACCAGATCCGGCAGATTCGGATCAAGATCGGTAAGGACCTTAACCCCTGCAATTTTCAGTAGATTCGAATTTAGAAAAAGGATTTGTTCTATCAGTTGATTCAGGTTGATTCGCTTAAGCTCTATTTTGGATTGACGTGAGAATGCCAGAAGATTGGATACAATCCGGCTGGTGCGCCGGGTTTCAGTCTCCATTAGCGTCAGGTACTGGCTGAATTGATCGATTTCCCGGGTGCTGATGGAATCTTCCTCGACCATGCGTTTCATGAGCATAATCAGATTCAGGATGCCGGCGATGGGATTGTTGATTTCATGGACCACCGAAGCGGAAAGCTTGCCCAGCGACGCCATCTTGTCCTGGTGGAGCAGTTTTTTATGGGTTTCCTTTAATTGCCGGGTCCGCTCTTCAACCATCTGTTCCAGACGGCGCGTAATTTCTTCCTCTTCCTTTTTGTGTTGGGTGATATCCCGGCTGATGTGGATGAATTTTGAAACCTTGCCGTCCGTTTCCCAGATGGGATAGATGTTTACCTCGTAGTAGCGTTTTTCGCCGTCGGGTAAAACCCGTGTCTGGATCTGACGCACATGGCGTTTGTTGCGCACCACCTCCATCAGGGGGCAATGCGTTTTTCCGCCATTACAGGGATGTTCGATTTTGTGGTAGACCTGGTGGCATTTTTTGCCGAGGACATCTTCGGGAGTATATCCCATTTTGTTCAGAAAAGACGCATTGGCCTCCAGAACTTCCATGTCCGGTGTGATCACCAGAATAAAATCATCAATGCCATTAAGGATCGTCTCCATTTCTTCGGTACGATCCCGCAGTTTTTGCTCTTCCACGCCGATGGCATTCCAGAACATGCGAAACACCTGATACGAAAGGATGCGAATGCGAGAGGGGCGGGTGTGTAAAATATTTTCGAAAATTTCCGGCTGCGGGGTCAGAATGATAATCAGATGGATGCTGTAACGCCGGTCATAAAGCTGCTTGTAATCGTCAAACGTTAGCAGTCCCAATTGGTTGGCCAGTTTTCGCCCGGAGCTTTCAGGGTCCGGGTCGGCTACTGCCAAAATAGGGGCCACCATTTCCGCCTGCTCATAAACGGCAGTTGTTTTTTCAAGGATCTCCTTGCAGAAGTCCCCGCCGCCGACCAGACCGATATTAATTATTGAAGGCTGTTGTTGTGGCATTATGAAAAATTCCCAAATGGTTAAACTAAAAAACTTATCACGCACCCATGTCTGTTTCAAGCGCATTTTTGATTGCAAAGCTGGAAAGCCGGTATCTCCATGCCCCCGACAATCGCCCCGCTTAGGTTTAAATATCGGTTGACAAAATGAATAAAAATAAGTAAGTTCGCCTCTTCGCGCCGCCTTCGGCGCGAAGGGCTAAAATACTCGACAGGGGCCGAAGCGCTTACCATAAAGCTGAAGATAATTCGTTCAAAAGGATCTAACCTCTTGAATAATATGGATTTTTAATTAGCACCGTTTCGCCTCCCTTCAATGCGACAAGTTGTAGCTGAATTTTTGTTCAGGATGATTGATTGCGAACGCGGACCATTTCTGTCTGTTCAAGCATCAAAATCAAACGATGATTACCCAAAGGAGTAACACGGTATGACGGACAAAGTCCATGGATCTGTAATGGTTGTCGGCGGTGGAATTGCCGGGATGCAGGCTTCGCTGGATCTGGCCAATTCCGGCTACCTGGTTTATCTGGTTGAAAAGTCATCTGCTATCGGCGGGCTGATGTCCCAGCTCGATAAGACCTTTCCAACCAACGATTGTGCGATGTGAATTATCTCACCGAAACTGGTCGAGGTCGGCCGGCATTTAAACATTGAGCTTTTAACCAACACCGAACTTTTAGAACTCGAAGGCGAACCGGGGAATTTTAAAGCCCATGTTCGTGAAAACCCACGCTATATTGACCTTTCCAAATGTACCAGCTGTGGTGAGTGTACCACGGTCTGCCCGGTAGATCTGCCGAGCGAATACGACGAGGGTCTGGCAACCAAAAAGGCCACGTTCAAGCAATATGCCCAGGCCATACCCGGCGCATATGCCATTCAGAAGGCAGACAAAGCCCCCTGCCGTTTGGCCTGTCCGGGTGGCTTAAATGTGCAGGGCTATGTGCAAATGGTCAAAGAGGGCAAGTATAAGGAAGCCCTGGAGATCATTATGGAAGATCTGCCGCTTCCCGGTGTACTGGGGCGCATCTGCCCCCACGGGTGTGAAGATGCCTGCCGCCGCTGCGAAGTAGAGCAACCGGTGGCGATCCGGGACTTAAAGCGCCTGGCAGCTGATAAGTTTGACCCCCGTGAGGTCGAAATTAAATGTGCCCCGCCTAAAGAGGAAAAGGTCGCCATTATTGGCTCGGGTCCGGCCGGGCTGTCCTGCGCCTACCACCTGGCCAAAAAGGGCGTGCAGTCCACGATTTTTGAATCCCTGCCCGAAGCAGGCGGCATGCTGCGGGTCGGTATCCCCGCCCACCGTCTACCGCGTGAGATCTTGGATCAGGAAATCGAAGTCATCACCAACCTGGGTGTGGAACTCAAGACCAATACGGCGCTGGGCAGTGATGTTACCATAGACGGCCTGCTGGGAGACGGCTACAAAGCTGTATATCTGGCGATCGGCGCCCATCAGGGCATTGAACTGGGCATCCCCGGCGAAAAATCCAACGGCGTCCGCCAGGGTGTTGATTTTCTCAGAGAAGTAAATTTGACCGGCAAAGCCGCTGTCGGCAAAAAAATGGCAATTATCGGCGGGGGCAACGTTGCCATCGATGTGGCCCGCTCGGCGGTCCGGTTGGGGGCCGATGAGGTCAATATCGTTTACCGTCGCACCCGCAATGAAATGCCGGCCTGGGAAGAGGAAATTCAGGCCGCCGAGGATGAAGGCGTACAGATCACATATTTGTCGGCACCCCAGGAAATTTTAGTGAAAGATGGCAAGGTAGTCGGATTACGCTGTATCCGCATGGAACTGAGCGAACCCGACTCTTCGGGCCGCAAACGGCCGATCCCGGTGCCCGGCAGCGAGTATGAAATCGAAATCGATCAACTGATCCCGGCCATTGGACAGCGACCGGATCTCTCATCGCTGGAGGATATTACCGGACTCACCTACACGCGCTGGGGAACGACCGAAGTCGACCCCGTTACCTATGCCACCGAACAAGAGGGCGTATTTGCCGGCGGTGATCTGCAGACCGGGCCCTGGGTGGTAATCGGCGCTATCGGAGCCGGCAAAGAAGCGGCAGAGTCGATCCTGCGCTATATTGAAAAACGCGATATGGCTGAAGGCCGTGAGCCGCAGGTAAACGAAAACCCGGTTTACCGGCCCGTCCCGGAAGACGAACCCATCGTGCAACGCGCCAAGATGCCCGAGCTCGCCGTTGATAAGCGCAAAGGCAATTTTGATGAAGTGGAACTGGGTTATGCCGAAGCAGAAGGCCGGGCGGAAGCTGCCCGCTGCCTGAACTGCGGCTACTGTTGCGAGTGCTACCAGTGTGTGGACGCCTGTTTAGCCAATGCGATTGATCACGATCAGCAAGTTAAGGTTCAGGAAATTGAAGTCGGTTCCGTGATTCTGACGACCGGCTGTGAGCCCTATGACCCTGCCCACCTTGAAAACGTTTATCATTACAAATCCTGCTCCAACGTATTGACCAGCTTGGAATTTGAACGCATCCTGTCCGCCTCGGGCCCGACCATGGGACATCTGCAACGGCCTTCGGACGGCAAAGATCCAAAAAAGATCGCCTGGCTGCAATGCGTCGGCTCAAGAGATTCAAACCAATGCGGCAACAGCTACTGTTCGTCGGTTTGCTGCATGTATGCCATCAAAGACTCGATGATTGCCAAAGAACATGCCGAAGAGGATCTTGATTGTGTGGTTTTCAATATGGATATCCGCACCTTTGGCAAAGATTACGAGAAATACTATAACCGAGCCAAGGATGCCGGCATCCGTTTTATCAAATCGCGGATTCATTCAATCGACGAAATCGGAGATACCGGGAATTTGAGCGTACGCTATATGGATGATGCCGGTGAGTTACAGGTCGAAGAATTTGATATGGTGGTGCTGTCGGTCGGCCTGCAGATACCGGAGTCGACCGTTGAACTGGCCGAGCGCCTCGGCATTGAACTCACCGATTCCCGTTTTGCCGTTTCGCATCCATTTACGCCGGTTGAAACCACACGGCCCGGTGTTTACGCTTGCGGAGTGTTCCAGGAGCCCAAGGATATCCCCAGCTCGGTTACCGAGGCCAGCGCGGCAGCCTGTTCTGCCGGCGCCCGCCTGGGTACCGCCCGCAATACCCTGACCCGCAATGTGGAAATTCCCGATGAAATTGATGTGACCGAACAGGAGGCCCGGGTGGGGGTGTTTGTCTGCAATTGCGGGGTGAACATCTCCAGTGTGGTGGATGTCAAGGAAGTAACCGAATATGCCAAAACCCTGCCCAACGTCGTCCACTCCCAGGAGAATCTGTTTACCTGCTCTCAGGATTCTCAGGATGAGATGAAAGAGATCATCAAAGAACACAAGCTCAACCGGGTGGTGGTGGCAGCCTGCAGCCCCAAGACCCATGAGCCCATTTTCCAGGACACCATGGAGTCCTGCGGATTAAATAAATACCTGTTTGAGATGGCCAATATTCGCAACCAGGATTCCTGGGTGCACTCCGAAACCGCAGAGACGGCCTCCGAGAAGGCCAAAGACCTGTTGCGTATGTCGGTGGCCCGCGCCGAAACCCTGCATCCGCTGCAGGAAAAGAAAATTCCGGTCATCCAAAAAGGCCTGGTGATCGGCGGGGGGGTGGCCGGCATGAATGCCGCCCTGGGCCTGGCCGAACAGGGATATGAGGTGGTTTTAATCGAAAAAGAGGCCGAGCTGGGCGGATTGGCTAAAACGCTGAACGCCACCATCGAAGGCGCCAATATCGGTGAGTATCTCGGTAATCTGGTATCCCGGGTTACCTCCCATGAAAAGATTCAGGTGATCACCAATGCGCTGGTCGTTGATTTTGGCGGATTTAAAGGTAACTTTACCACTGAACTTCTGGTGGGGCCGGATATGGTACAGCGTAAAATCGAACATGGCGTGGTGATTATGGCCACCGGTGCGCACGAGCATCGACCCCAGGAATACCTGTACGGGGAAGATCCGCGCGTAATGACGCAACTCGAGCTGGCCGATCGCATGAAAAAAGGTGAGCTCGAGGAGCCCCGGCAGGTGGTCATGATCCAGTGCATCGGATCGCGTAACGATGAGAATCCCAATTGCTCCCGGGTCTGCTGTCAGACGGCCGTTAAAAATGCCCTGCATATCAAGGAAGAATATCCGGATGCCCAGGTATTTGTGCTGTACCGCGATATCCGCACCTACGGCCTTCTGGAAGACTATTACACCGAAGCCCGGCGCCAGGGGGTTTTCTTCTTCCGGTTTGATCAAGAGGATCCGCCGGTGGCCGAGGCCGCTAAGGACGGTATTGAGGTGACGTTTACCGACCACGTGCTCAATCGTAAGCTGAACGTCAGCACCGACTTGCTGGTACTCAGTGCCGGTATGGAAGCCGAAGATACCGAGGAGCTGTCATCGATTGTCAAACTGGCCCGCACACCGGAAGGCTATTTCATGGAAGCCCACGTGAAATTACGGCCGGTTGACATGGCAACCGAAGGGATTTTTGTCTGTGGCACCGCACACAGCCCCAAACTGATATCCGAAAGCATTGCCCAGGCCTATGCGGCCGCGTCGCGGGCGGTGACCTTTTTGTCCCAGACCCAGTTAACGCTTTCAGCAGTTACGGCTCAGGTCGAGGCCGAAAAGTGCGCCTCCTGTCTAATTTGTGTGCGGTCCTGTCCGTACGATGTGCCTAAGATCAATGCAGACGGCGTCAGTGAAATCGATGAGGCCCTGTGTCATGGCTGCGGCATCTGCACGGCTGAGTGCCCGGCCAAAGCCATTCAGCTCAACTGGTATGAGGACGATCAGATAATCTGTAAGGTGGATGCGCTTTTGGAAGGAATCCTCTAGATTGCGGATTGCGGATTGAGATAGATAGAATTCCTTAATTTTAGGCACTTTAGGCATTTTAGATCACTTTAGGCATTTTTTTAAGAGGGAAATCATGAGTAAAGATTTTGAACCGGTTATCATTGCATTTTGCTGCAATTTCTGAGGGTACACGGCAGCGGACCTGGCAGGTTCGATGCGATTGCAGTATCCGACAAACGTCATGATCGTGAGAGTTCCGTGCACCGGTAAAGTGGATGTAATTCATATCATGCGGGCGTTTGAAAAGGGCGCTGACGGTGTGGCTGTCATCGGGTGTCTGGAAGGGGAATGTCATTTCAATTCCGGTAACCTAATGGCGCGCCGGCGGGTAGGGCAGGCCCAAAAGATATTGGAGACGGTGGGTGTTGGCGGCGAACGGGCCCAGATGTACAATCTGTCATCCAGCGAAGGCCCCCGTTTTGCGCAATATGCAACCGAATTTACCGAAAAGATCAAAGCGCTAGGCCCCAATCCGATTCGGATGTCGAAAAACAAGGCGGCCTGAAACAACACAATCTGCCGGTTGATCCGTTTACCGGCTAACGGGCAAACGGGCTTACCGGCTTAACCAAACAACGTTAGAGAGGTTTCATTCAATGATTGTTGCAGATAGAAAACCAATTGACGAAATCATCGAATACCTCAAGGATCACAAAAACATTCTGATCCTGGGCTGCAACGAATGTGTTACCGTTTGTGAGGCTGGGGGTAAAAAAGAAGTGGGCGTTTTGGCTTCGGCGCTGCGCATGCACGCTCAAAAAGAGGGCAATGAGGTCAAAATCGACGAAGTGACGCTTGAGCGGCAATGCGACCGTGAGTATCTGGATGAAATTCGAGATTCCATCGATCAGTATGATGCCGTGGTCTCGCTGGCCTGTGGCGTGGGCGTTCAGTTCATGTCTGAACAATACCACAACACGCCGATTTATCCGGGGGTCAACACCTGTTTTATGGGGGCCACTGAAAAGCGAGGTCTCTGGACCGAGCGCTGCCAGGGTTGCGGCCAGTGTATCCTGGCGGAAACCGGGGGCATTTGCCCGGTGGCACGCTGTGCCAAGCGGCTCTTCAATGGACCCTGCGGCGGTTCCACCACAGGCCGCTGTGAGATTAACGCTGAAGTCGACTGTGCCTGGCAATTGATCATCGATCGCCTGCAGGCATTGGACCGACTTGATGAATACGAAAAGCTGTGCCCCATAAAAGACTGGTCGACCGACAGGGCCGGGGGGCCGAGAAAAGTAGTAAGGGAGGACGTGCAGCAATGACAATCAATACACCCAGCAAACTGGAAAAGATCCTTAAAGAAGGGCATTTGGCCGTTACTTCCGAGTGCGGGCCGCCCCGCGGCAGCAATCCCGAGCATATCATCCAAAAAGGTGAATTGATCAAGGATCATGTGGATGCCATCAATATCACCGATAATCAGACATCCATGACCCGATTATGCAGTCTGGCTGCCTGCATTCGCCTGAAATTGATGGGCCTGGAACCGGTACTGCAGATGGTTACCCGCGATCGCAACCGCATTGCCTTGCAAAGCGATATTCTCGGTGCCGCATCTTTTGAAATCAACAATATTTTGTGTCTGTCCGGCGACCATCAAAGCTTTGGTGATTGCGCTCAGGGACAGAATGTTCACGATATCGATTCCATCCAGCTGATTCAGACCGTGCGTCACATGCGTGACGAAGGCAAGTTTCTGGGCGGAGACGACCTGGATGGCAAGCCGCAGATGTTTGTGGGAGCGGCTGCCAACCCGTTTGCCGATCCTTTTGAAATTCGGGTCCCGCGTTTGGCCAAAAAGGTTGCGGCCGGGGTGGAGTTCATCCAGACCCAGTGCATTTACAACCTGGATAAATTCGAAGAGTGGATGAAAGGCGTGCGCGATCGCGGCCTGCATGAAAAATGTTATATCCTGGCCGGTCTGACCCCCATGAAGAGTGTGGGTATGGCCAAATATATGCAAAAAAGGGTCCCGGGCATGGACGTGCCCGATGAGGTAATCACGCGCCTGCAGGGAGTCGAAAAAGGCAAACAGGCTGACGAAGGCATCAAGATGTGCATCGAATCCATTGAGCGCCTCAAAGAGTGTGAAGGCATTGCCGGATTCCACGTCATGGCGATCGAATGGGAAGAAAAGGTACCCGAGATCATCGAGGCCGCCGGCCTTTATCCCAGACCGAACGGTAAATAAGATCACTTCATAAATAGCTGACACAAAACCCTGCCTTGTTTTTTAATGAGGCAGGGTTTTTTATTCACTATCTTGCGTTTCGCCATGACATGCTTGCCACGGCATAGCTCGTTAGAACGACGCCGGGCCTGTCCTGC
>JASFIX010000114.1:0-9264 GCA_050122435.1 Desulfobacterales bacterium | reverse complement strand
GATCTGAACCTCAAGGGTTGCCAGGGTGCCTGCCAAGCTCTCATTGCTACGCATTCTGTCTAAGAAGTCACGTTGATTCAGTTTTTTGATGCGCTCAAGTTCCCGGGACGATACCAGCTCGGTTTTAAATTTTTCTACTTCCCCGACGAGCAGGGCCTCAAGTTTTTCACAGGCCTCCAGGTAGGCATTGCGTTTTTCCTCTGCACTGACCTGACCTGCAGCCATTTTCAGATCTTGCGGTTCATTCGGTGATCCGCCGATGATGAGCATGCCGCCGTAACGGTTATCGGGATTGTAAGCCCAAGCTTGTACGCCCAGACCTTTGTTAATAATATTTTGGGTCATGCGAGCACCGCGCCCATGACTGAGCACCATGATCATGGCATCCAGTGCATAAAAATCCCGGGTCCCCATTTTGGCCCCGTGATACCCGACTCGAACCAGTGGTGTCCGGGCCCCTTTTAGAAAGCGAATACTTTTGCGGGGGCCTTGCTGAGGTGGCTCAATGGTCACCGATTCAGGCGCTCGCCGGCCGGCAGAATAACGTGCAAAGTATGTTTCAGCCAGCTTTTTTGCCTCCTTTACGGTAACATCTCCAACAAGGACACATACTGAGTTGGCCGGATTATAATATTTTTGATGGAATTCAATGGCATCCCGGGTGCTATATTTCTCCATATCGCTTTTCCATCCAATCGTGGGATTACGATAGGGATGGGCGCTATAGGCAGTGGCACTCAAATCCAACCAGGCAGCGCCGCCGGGGTCGTTAATGTATCGAAAAGCCCATTCGCGCTGAACCACTTCTTTTTCAACGTAAAATTCACGCCAGGAAGGCTCAAACAACTGCTCACTGACGATGGAGAACCACTGTTCGAGCATATCCGACGGCACCGACGCCATATACTGGGTCTGATCTTTGGTGGTAAACGCATTGACACCAACGGCCCCGTTTTTACCCAGCTGAGAGGAAAAAACCTGGGGCACATAAAGTTTTTGGACTTCCGCCCGCAGCTTTTCCATCTCGGCGCGTTTTGCCTTGATCCGCTCCGGGTCGGGGTTGCGCTTCTTTTGTTCGCTGAGAATGGTTTGATAGGCTTCTTCGATTTGGTTCTGCAGCTGTTGGTCTTTGGCCACATCCAGGGTGCCGAAATTTTTGGTGCCCTTAAACATCATATGTTCCAGCAGATGGGCAATACCGGTTTTACCCGATTGCTCAAGGGCCGAGCCCGCGCGAATCGCCAGCCGGCAGGCCACCTGCGGCGTCGCCGGTCGTTCGACAATCAGAAACATCATGCCGTTTTCAAGTTGGAATTCTTTGACACCAAGTTTAATATCAACCGGTGCGCTCGATGCCAGGCAGATATTTGTGACCAGCAACACCAGTAACAAACCGGCTTTCACAATTTTGGTAAACCTCATATTCAATCCCTCCGATATGTAGCTGTACGGGAAAAAATTCTTAAATATGGTCAACGATCAAGCGATCGAGATCGAAGCGAGTTTCAGCATAATTAGGGTAGTAACTAAAATCAAAATTTCAAGAATGGATCCAACATTATAATTTATAACAAATTTTCAGAAAAAACCAAGATTCAGAAAAAAATCGGCCATGCCCCCACGTGGGGTACATGGCCATGATGAAGCTTACACCATAAAAATTTTATCGTTTCTGACGATAGGGCGATGAATTAAAACCGCTTTCCGTAACACCTTTGAAGCCAGTTACTTGTATTCATCGTCAGGCCTCGTACATCACCGCCAGTATGGTTGCTTTTCCATTTTTAGCCGCGATGTGATGGGCGGTTGTCGACAAATAATAAGCACTGTCCCCCGGCTCGAGTATATACCTATCTTCTCCGATTTCTAATACGACTTCCCCGTCCAGTACAAAGATAAACTCTTCGCCTTCATGCAGTGAGGTTTCCTTTTCGGGATCTTCTTCGAGCAGGACCAGAAAAGCCTCCATGTGTCGTCCTTTCACATCTGGCGCCAGGCTTTTGTACGTATAGATTTTCTTCTGTCCTTTTTTGGATGTGGAACGCGAAATCGTGCGGCGCTCATCTTTGCGGGTGATGGAATAAAGCTTTTCGCCGACTCCCGAAACCAGACGTCCGAAGGCACTATCCAGTGCCTTTGACAGTTTGATCACCGTTCCCAATTGGGGCTGAAGTTCCTTATTTTCAATTTTAGATAAAAATTCGACCTCGAATCCGGTCATCTTTGAAATTTCATCCAGTGAAAGATCCTTTTCCTCCCGGATTTTCAGAATACGATCCCCGACGTCATCAACCGTCTTTGGCGGCTCCAGGGGGATATCACCGGTCAAATCTTCAAAAAAGTCAAAATCAAAATGCGGTTTTTTTGTTTTCTCTTGCATCTTGTCTCCTTAAAAATATTTTTTTTATCATTTTTTGAATTCAGCACTTTGCTACATGCATTTTGCTCCCAAGTACCTGGCGATGACGAGCCGCTGGACCTCGGATGTTCCTTCGCCAATTTCAAGAAGCTTCTGATCTCGGTAAAACCGCTCGACATCATACTCTTTCATTAAACCATATCCACCGTGAAGTTGGACGGCATGATTGGCGGCCCGATACATCACTTCGGAACAGTACAGTTTGGCCATGGCCGCCTCTTTGGCATACGGCAAGGCATTGTCGTTTAACCAGCAGGCTTTGTATAGCAGTAGACGGGCGCATTCGATTTCGGTAGCCATATCCGCCAGCTTAAAGGCATTTACCTGGAAAGTCGCTATCGGCCGGTTGAATTGTTCGCGTTCCTGACTGTATTTCATCGCCATATCAAGGCAACCCTGAGCGCCCCCAAGGCCCATGGCACCGATGGATAATCGACCGCCGTCCAGTGTCTTCATCATCTGGTGAAATCCCTGCCCCCTGGGGCCTAACAGGTTTTCTTTGGGAACGCGACAGTCTTCAAAATAGAGCTCGCTGGTATTGGAGGCGCGCCACATAAGCTTGCCATGCATTTCTTTAGCGGTAAATCCAGGCGTACCCGATTCCACGATAATACACGATAGTTCAGGTTTGCCGTCATCTCTGACACCGGTGCGCACTAAAACAGTCGATCCAGCGGTGATATCGGTGGCGGCATTGGTGATAAAAATCTTACTGCCGTTGATCACCCATTCATTCCCGTCCAGGACCGCGGTGGTCTGCGTATTACCAGAGTCTGAACCCGCATTGGGCTCGGTCAGGCCGAATCCCCAGAGCGCCTCTCCGCTGCATAGCTTCGGCAAATATTTCTTTTTTTGTTCTTCATTACCGAAATAATACAGCGGTCCTATGCCCAATGAGTTCTCTGCTGCAACGGTGGCGGCATGTGAACCATCAATCCGGGCGATCTCTTCAACTGCAATTATATAAGAAAGGTAATCCATTTCCTGGCCACCATATTTATCGGAGACAAAAATTCCGAACAGTCCCAGCTCAGCCATTTTCTGCATGGTTTCATAAGAGAATTCTTCCTTTTCATCCAGTTCCTTGGCAACCGGTTTGATCTCCTTTTCTGCGAAACTTCGCACGGATTCACGTAAAATTTCATGGTCGGTTGAAAGGCTAAAATCCATTTTTAAGTGTTACCCCCTGTTTTTTATTTCGTCTAGGATCAATTGGAATTATAGATTACAATTATAAACCGATATTTTTTTTCAAGCGGCGTTATGGTATAGGGTGCTCAAAGATGGCCCATTTTATAAGTCCACGGCCGCATATTGTCAATCGTTATTGCAAAGGTTCCGGGTTCACCGTTCTGGGTTCAGGGCTGTAACCTTTGAACACTGAACCCTGAACCTTGGAACCCTGAACCTTACAACCTGAATCGAAATGCCCGAACTTCCAGAAGTGCAGACGATTATCAACGACCTAAAAGCGGCTGGCGTTGAAGGTGCCGTTATAACCGGTGCAAAGGTTTTCTGGGCACGAACGATTGCGGAACCTTCAGCCAGCGCATTTTGCAGGCGGATCAAAGGCAAAAAGATATCAGCCATCTGGCGTCGCGGCAAATTTATTGTTTTTGATTTCAAAAACGGAGGATATCTGCTCATGCATCTTCGCATGACGGGTCGCCTGCACCTGGTTGCTCAAAAGTCGCACCGCAAAAAGCATGAACATGTCATATTGAACTTTAAGGGCGGAAAACAGTTGCGATTTCACGATACCCGCAAATTCGGTCGACTCTATTTGACACCCGAAGCGAACGAAATCTTAGGCGCGTTAGGTCCGGAACCGCTGGCGGCCGGGTTTACCTGCAAAATTTTGGCTCAACGATTAAGTTTGCGCAAGCGCCTGTTAAAACCGCTCCTGCTGGACCAGGCCTTTATGGCCGGACTGGGCAATATATACGTCGATGAAGCCCTATGGGAATCAAAGATTCACCCTTGCCGGATTGCAGCATCGCTTACAGAGCCTGAAGTCCGGGCGCTTCATCGGGCGATCCCCCGGGTGCTAAAGCGAGGATTAAAAAACCTGGGTACCTCACTGGGGACCGGCAAAGCCAATTTTTATTCCGTCGCCAAACATCAAGGGCGTAACCGCGATAAATTGAACGTATTTCGACGCACCAACCGGCCCTGTCCACGATGCCAGACAATAATTCAGAGAATCATCGTCGGCCAGCGTAGTACGCATATTTGTCCAACGTGTCAAAAAATATAATAATGGAGTTTTGGAGCAGTGGAGTATTGGAGTGGTGGATAAAATGTCACTGTGCACGGGATATTTGATCTTCCATTGCTCCAGTACTCCAATACTCCATTACTCCACTTTTAATAAGGAGAGACCATGCCTGCCGGAGCCTGCGGTATTAATTGTGACGTGTGCAAATTGAACCTGCTGGGTACGTGCTCAAGCTGCGGATCGGGCAAGAGTCTGGAAGCCGAACAAAAACTGACCGCACAGAACAGGTTGTTTGGCAGCACCTGTGCTATTCTAGCATGTGCCCGAATGAATCAAATTGAATACTGCCTGCGAGATTGCCGTCAATTTCCCTGCGATAATTTTTCACAGGGCCCATACCCGTTTAGCAAAGGATACCTTCAGATGCAACAGCGCCGCCGCAAGCAAAATCCACCGGCATTTGCTCCCGACAGATCTCCGGTGGACGTTTCGCCACACTTTTGGGACGACCTGCAAAAAAAGGATTTGAACACCCTCTGTAATCTAACCCTATTCAGTATGGCCTCTCCTCATCAGTTGGTCTTTCATTTTTTAAATGAAGACGTGATGGTGGACTTCAATGAGCGCTGTTTGAAGCGCGATGAGGGCCAGGGATGGAAACACACAAAAGATCCTTTATTGGAACTGATCACCGTAGTTTATTTGAATCGCGTAAAAATGCTCCATCCCGTTGGCAAACAAATTGTGGGTGTCAAAGATCTCAAAGAAGCGCATTTCTTCCAGGGACCGCATGCACTGCAGATCGATCCTCTGATAAGGCGCTACGGCCGGGATTTGGAAGGTTTCAAGGACAGCGCCCAATTTTTGGAAGGCAGGCCCGTGGATCTGGCGGATGTGTCCTATCAGCTGTTCCCCTTTCCACGGATTCCAGTATATTATTTATTCTGGAAAGGTGACGATGAATTTGAATCCCGAATTTCGGTTCTATTTGATCGGTCGATAGAAGAAGTGTTCTCGGCAGATGTCATCTGGGGACTGGTTAACAGGGTTTCCACCGCCCTGCTGCAAGGGCCGGTTTAAGGGTTCAGGGTTCAAAGGTTCAAGGTTTAGCGGTGCCACCAATCATTGGTCTTTCCTTTTTTTCAATTATTTAACCTCTGAACCTTTGAACGTTGAACCTTTGAACCCTGTGACTGACACCCGAAACCTGAAACCTGTTCTATTTCTTGACTACTTCCACATTGGCTGTGTAAATCGCAATCAAAATTTTGTAATTCCGGTATAATTTTCAGGCGTAATTTTCAGCAACTCCGCTTTAACCTTTTGAGAAACATCGAGAGATTCTACAAATTCAGCAATTGATTTGGCGTTAATGTTTTTATGGGTGCGGGTTAAGGTTTTCAATGCTTCATAGGGTTGTGGATAGCCTTCCCGGCGCAGAATCGTCTGAATGGCCTCGGCTACCACGGCCCAATTGTTTTGCAGATCCGCACGAATCACATCCGCATTTAGAATCAATTTATTCAATCCCCTCATTAAGGATTTCAATCCAATCAGGGTGTGGGCAATCGGCACGCCTATATTTCGAGTTACGGTCGAGTCCGTCAGATCCCGCTGGAGTCTTGAAATAGGAAGCTTACCGGCCAGATGCTCGAATATCGCATTGGCAACACCCAGATTGCCTTCAGAATTTTCAAAATCAATGGGATTGACCTTATGGGGCATGGTCGAAGATCCGACCTCTCCCTTTTTTATTTTCTGTTTGAAATAATCCAAAGAAATATATGCCCATATATCACGATCCAGATCGATCAGAATCGTATTCATGCGCTTGAGGTTATCACAAAATGCAGCCAGATTGTCATAGTGGTCAATCTGAGTGGTAACCCTGGAACGTGAAAGGCCCAATATCCTGTTTACCAGGTTATCTGCAAATGCAATCCAATCGACATCGGGATAGGCGACCTGATGGGCGTTGAGATTTCCAGTAGCACCACCAAACTTGGCGGAATAAGGGATGGTTTTTAATAGATCAATCTGTGCTCCGAGGCGGTCGACAAACACATAGATTTCCTTTCCGACCGTCGTGGGTGAAGCCGGTTGTCCGTGGGTGCGGGCCAGCATGGGAACATTTGCCCATTCGTCAGCTTTGGTTTGAAGCGTTTCGATGACCCCATCCAGGGCCGGTTTGAGCACTTCCGAATAGGCTTCCTTCAGAGATAGTGGTAAAGCCGTGTTGTTGATGTCCTGAGATGTCAATCCGAAGTGAATAAACTCCTTATAGGACTCCAGACCCAGTTCATCAAATTTATCCTTTAAAAAATATTCAACGGCTTTAACGTCGTGGTTGGTAACCTTTTCGATTTCCTTTACTTTGCCGGCATCTTCCAGCGAAAAATCTTTATAGATTTGCCGAAGCGCATCAAACGACTTTTTATCAACACTTTTCAGCGGGGGCAGCGGGATACGACATAGCTCAATAAAATATTCGATTTCGATTTGCACCCGATATTTGATCAGTGCCCCTTCTGAAAAATAATTTCCGAGCTGCGCGACCGCACGCCGATAGCGACCATCAACCGGTGAAATGGCTTCCAAATTTGATAATTTCATGGCAGGTTTCTTAGCAATTTTGAATTTATGGAAACGGAAAATAAAAGATCGGTGAGTACCAATGGAGTATAGGCAAATGCATAACCTGTGTCAAGGCACCAGAAACCTGTGAGAGCTATCCAGCTTTGACACTCTTCTCCGGCTGATCTAGTTTTAGTTTTTAGAGAATCGTTTTTAATATATTCCGATCATTTTGATCGTTTCGATCGTCTAAAACTGAAATGGATCTTTTTTTTGACAATTGTGATCTTTGCCTGGATCGGTGCTCCCTGAGTTAAAGGAAGATCTCATGCGACAAGCTGATTGGATTTTTCTTTAAACGGGTTGTAAATGTTTATTCAGAAATGTGATGTTTTTTTCAAGATCAAGGAAGGTGAGAATCTTAGATAAAGAAACCAAAACGGGCTTTTAAGCCCGTTTTAGGCGGTGACGTTGACGTTCTGCCCAATCCCCATCGATGCCAGCATTTCAGCCATCTGCTGTTGGCTTTCAACTATTTTTTTCATCACCGCCACCTGCATCTCGCTGGTGGTCTGTAACTGTTGAACGATCATGGCCATCGAACTATCCAAAGCAACACGACCTGCATCCATTATTTAAATCCTTTCCTTATATTCTGACAATTCCCCTTTATGAACCCACCAGATATTTATCGGCCAAGTCAAAATAATCTTTACGCTTTTTAAATTAAATTTTAGAATAATATAGCTTAAGGAGGTTTAGAAATGCGGAAAGCATTAATTGTCATCATCATTATCATCTTGGGTGCAGGCGGATTTCTGGGGTGGGACTGGTACGATAAAACCCAAAAGCAAAAGCTTGAACCCAGCATTACGCTCTATTATTGGACGGATGCCGATGGAAACAAGCACATTTCAGATGTTGCGCCGCCGCAAAACGCCAAAAATGTCTACAAAGACAAAGGGTATAAATACATCAAACCGCCGCTGATTGTGACCATCAAAAATAAGGCAGTTGAATATTATAAAAAGGCAAAGAACAAATTATTTAAGCCCGGGAAAGGCAAAACAAAATAAAAAACCCGGCCCAGCAGGGACCGGGTTTTCAATGTTCGAACAAAGTCCACCGCCTGCGGAATGAATCAGCGGTTTTTAGGAAGACGCCGGTGGAAACTTCTGAAGAATTCGGTGGACGACATCGTTGACCAATTTGGTTTCATCCGCCGGTTTCATATTGGGATCCAATATCGTCCGAGCCTCCCCCCACCATATGACCCGATTCGATTCAGGATCAACAAATCGCAGAATGAGTTTTCCTTTTTCGACAATTAGATCCTCGCCTATCCCTCTCCAGGCTGTCGTAAATATTTTCGACCGAACGCCATAGATCGTGACTACAAAGTCAGGATTGCCTGATACCTTTTTTACGTTCTTGGCCTGCAATTGAGTATCAATAGCGGTTTTAATCCGCTCCATCATCAAATGTTCTATTCCCACTGTTGTTGGTGTCGGGCTTATGTCATAGGTTTTCAGTGTGGCAAAATCGAAATTGACATTATAGTCATAGTTAACATCTTTAGGGACCTCAATACTCGTCGCACAACCGGCGAAAAGCACCAATAGGCCCAGGACAAACAATTTAGCATAAGCATGCATATTCAACCTCCTTATACGAAAACGAATCATTCATTTGGCAACCGCTTTTGGGTCATACTTTCGGGGGAAATTAATGGGTTGATCGTCACTTGTTTGTTGCGTTTTTTAATCATATACCAACAGACGGCCAAGAGTCAATTAAGAGGATAAAATGATATGGAGTTCAATCAACAGGAACGGGCGCTAATAAAAATCCTGGCAGATGAGTGGGAGAAATCTGGACCGCCGGGTTATGTTGAAACATCGAAGTTTGCAGCCCATTTGGAGATTTCGATCGCAGATGCAAAATCCGCGATCCGGTCACTTTTTGCAAAGTGGATCGTCGACACGGACAAAGTCGACACCTTTGCCGCCTATCTCACACCGGCGGGATACGACCTCACCCGGAAGGGCCAAGA
>JASFIX010000113.1:0-9294 GCA_050122435.1 Desulfobacterales bacterium | reverse complement strand
CACCGGTACAAATTTATTGCGGGCCGGTACCGTATCCAGAATATATTGCAGGGATTTTTTGAGCGGATTTTCTTCCTTAAAACAGCCCATTGCAACCAGTATATTCATGCGTTCATGCTCGACCTGGGACGCTTGAAAACGCTGATCGATCTCAGCAAAGGTTTTCTGATCGCCGCTCAATGCCGCAATCTGCAGGACGCTTTTCATGATGTCCGGATGCACCGCTTTGTCCTGCATCCACCTTGTAAACTGATCTCCGGCAAACTCAAATGCACTTTTGGAGCCGCTCAGTGCCGCATGCCAGAGCAACTGCTCTCTGAGAATAGCAGTGGTATGCTTTTCATCAGGTGCCGGTTCGAATCCGATACGTTTAAGTACTTTTTCAAACCAGGGGCAAACGAGCGACGATATTTTTTTATTTTTGTCCTCGCCCAATACCAGACCGGCATGCTGCAGGTTGTTAGAGATACTGACCAGCGGCAAAAATGCAGTTTCATTCTGGTAGTATGCCAGAAAATTCAGATATTCCGTAAACGAGACGTCGCCGCGTTTGCACAATGAAAAAAGATCGTTTTGCAGACCCCAGCGGTCTTCGGGTGCCAGAGATTGATCAGCGACCCGTTGGCCGAGCGCCGCCAGATTATCGGTGTCCCGATAGTAAACGATATAAAAACCGGTCTGTTGGTCATTGAGCTTATAGGCGTCCGTTTGTTCTGGGAGCTCAATTTCGTGATGGATGCTGTTCATCAGAAATGTCCGCCGTTCAGTTTCTACCGTACCTGAATAAAAACGAATAGTGATGGGCACCTGCCAGTTCTGGTCTGAATCAACCGGCAGATAGCTAAAACGCTGCTGGGTCAATTGCAGTTTGTTTTCTTTCTTTTTGACCGTGATCATGGGAAATCCCGCCTGCTCGATCCAGCTTTTCATCATTTTGCCGATGGGCTGTTCGGAAGCCTGCTCGAAAGCTTCCCACAGATTCTGGCTGGTGGCGGTGTCGTATTCATAGGTTTTGAGGTAATCGCGTAAACCTTTTTGGAAATTCTCTGCACCGATATAACCTTCAATTTGTCGCAAAATGCTGCCGCCTTTGCTATATATAATCGGAGCCGTGCTGACATTGATAACGACATGCTCTCCTCCCGGAATCTCGATGGCAAAATTTTCCTGGAGCGCATCCCTCGCCATGGCGCTGCCGGTACTTCCCCATAAAAACTGTTGCCAGGTTTCCCACTGCGGATAATAATGATCGACAACCCCATAACCAAAATAGGTGGCAAAACTTTCATTTAACCACAGATATTTCCAGTCCGCCGGTGTTACCAGATTGCCGAACCACTGGTGGGCAATCTCATGAGCGATGACTTCACATATGCGTTCTTCGCCGGATTTAGAAGTAATCTCCGGATAATGCAGCAGCAAATTTTCACGAAAGGTAATTGCCCCCCAGTTTTCCATGGCCCCGAACGCGAAATCGGGAATCGCAATCAGATCCATTTTGGGAAGCGGGTAGGGGATGCCGTAATAATCCTCGCTGAATGCCAGCGATTTGCGGCCGAACTCCAGGCCGAACATTGCATAGGGCTTCATCCCTGGCAAGGTGGCCACCCGCACACGGGGATCCTCTGAATCACGGGTAAATTCAAAATCACCGACCCCGAAAAAAACCAGATAAGTGGACATTTTGGGTGTTTGTTCGAAAGTTACGCGTTTTTTTACGTTATCCAATAGGGTTTCTTGAGCGATGGCGCCATTGGAAATTGCAACCAGATCCCGATCGATATCCATCATGATATCGAAGGTGGCCTTTTTGGCGGGGTGGTCCATGCAAGGAAACGCTCTTCTGGCATCACTTTCCTCAAATTGGGTTACGGCGATATATTGAGTTTTGCCCGAATGAGTATATTGACTCCGATAAAAACCGGCCATTTTTTCGTTAATTTGGCCCTCGTAGTGAATCTGAATACGGATCACTCCCGCCATTTTTTGGGGAAGCAAAATCTTCAGTTCTTCCTTTTCTTCGTCTGATTCGAAGCCACATTCGACCCATTTGTTGTTTTGTTCGACCTCACAGTTAAAAATAGATAGATCGAGTATGTTTAAACCCAGTTCTTCAATGGCAGCCGGGGCTTCAACCAGAATCGTTACCGTGCCGGCAAACGTAAAGCGCGTCATATCCGGAATCAGATGAATCCGATAATTTTGAGGCCTAACTTCCTGCATGGTTTCCTCCTCGAGGTGTGTAAATGCAAAAGAGATATTATTGACAGCTATCGTAAAATGTATTTTTAAAAGGTGAGAAGTATAAAGAAATAAGCAGAAGCTGTCAAATATTGGAGATTATTGGGCTATGCACCTTTAAATGCGTTTCACAGGATTAAGCCAAGGCGGTTTTCAAACATAGTTACTGGTTATTTGTTATCAGTTATTAGCATTTGCCGTTGTTGCCATTTGCCTAAAATTCATACCTGCCGTTTCCAATAACAAATAACAATTAACGAATAAACAACCGGATTATAACCACGGTGTACGTATGGTTTTACCAAGACAAATTAAACCCGTAGTTTCATAATACGATTCAGGGAGGTTACAATGAGTGTAATTGTTGAATTTTCAATTTTTCCGATCGACAAAGGCGAAAGCCTGAGCCCCTATGTGGCCCGGGCGCTCAAAACCATTCAGGACAGCGGTTTGCCCTATGAGCTCAATCCCATGGGCACCTGTGTGGAAGGCGAATGGAGCGAGGTGATGGACCTGGTGGATCGATGTTTTCAGGAGCTTGAAAAAGATTGCAACCGGATCAACCTGTCGTTAAAAGCCGACTACCGCAAGGGCCCTGCCGGTCGTATGAAAGGCAAGGTTGAATCTGTGAAGGCCAAGCTTGAATCTTAGCAGCAATAGAATGTTATTCGTTACTGGTTATTGGTTATTTCTTAAGCGGAAGAAAATCAGGTTTTGATTCGATCTATAATCGATATTAAAAGTGAGGTGACCCGCATCTTCTAATAACCAATAACTTCTAACAATTAGCACCCGCTAGGGATTGTATTGACTATTTTTTTCGGCTGATTAATTTACCGGTAATGCCTGCAAGCAAAGATAAAGCGATCCATAAACTCACGGCCTGTACTATGGATTGTCCGGACGCCTGCTCTATCATCGTTAGCCGGACGGCGGATGGCAAAGTAAAGGTAAAGGGCAATCCAGACAACCCGTTTACCGCCGGGTTTACCTGCGCCAAACTGAAGGATCATGTCAGAAGGGTTCAGAGCCCTAATCGCATCACCCACCCGCAGCTGCGAACCTCAAATGGCTGGCAAACCATCAGCTGGGATGAAGCGCTGGATATGTGTGCCCAAAAGATCCAGGCGCTGCGTTCAAGCCCCACGGCAATTCTGCATATCCACAACGAAGGCGCCAAAGGCGTTTTAAAAGAAGCCACCACGCTTCTTTTTAACAGATTGGGGACCAGTCGGGTGAGAGGGTCGCTCTGTGATGCCGCCGGTTACATGGCATGTATTCATGATTTTGGCTCGAGGGAAAACAACGATATCAATGACCTGATACATGCATCTAAAATCGTCAACTGGGGTAAGGACCTCTCGCGCAGCTCGGTTCATACCGCCGCTCTGGTAAAACTTGCCCGTAAAAACGGCTCCGAGGTGCTGACAATCTCACCGGGGGGCGACGGCAATCACACTTATTCCGATGCCCACATTCATATCCGACCCGGCACGGACCGGTTCCTGGCAGCCGCTGTGTTACGCATGCTGATAGAAAACGATTTGATCGGTGAAGAAGTTACAAGTCACTCGCAGCATCCGGAAAAATTTATTGGGCTGATCTTGAAACATACGCTGGAAGAATTGCTGGGAGTCTGTGAGGTTTCGAATAATGATTTTCAGCCTATTTATGAGGCCTATGCCGCCGAACGTCCGGTGGCCACCCTGATCAGCGCCGGGTTGCAGCGCTATCGATATGGCGGTGAAAATGTAAGATTCATCAATGCCCTGGCGATGCTCTCCGGTAATATCGGTCGCACCGGAGGCGGTAGCTATTTTCAGCTGCATTCGTATCGGAATCTTAATTTAAAATGGAAGCGGGAAGGGGAAAAATTGCCGCGGCGTTCCTTTCAATTTCCAGTGATCGGCCGGGAGATTTTGGCGGCGCAAAACCCGCCGATTGAAATGATATGGGTCAACGGCGCCAATGTGGTTAACCAGGCACCGGATTCACAGCAAATCATGAAAGCATTCGCCAAAGTCGATTTTAAAGTGGTGGTCGATGCCTTTATGAATGATACGGCTCAACGAGCCGACCTGGTACTGCCCAGCACCCTTATCCTGGAGCAGGAGGATATTATCGGGTCTTATTTGCATGAGCAGGTTCAATATGTCTGTCCTGTACTTCAGGCTCCTGGCGAGGCCAGAAACGATTACTGGATTCTTACCGAAATAGCCGGACGCCTCGATCCGCCGGTTGACTTACCGAGTGCGGAAGACTGCCTGAGGGCTGCTATGGATTCACCGTACTTGACCGGATCTCTGGAAGACATTCGAAAATGTCATTGTGTCCGCTCAAATCGCCCGGAAATCGCCTATGCAGGCCTGCAGTTTGCCCATCAGGATGGTAAATATCGCTTTCCTTATTTGCTGCATGCTGAACCGGAACCACCGGCGGAATACCCATTGCGTCTGTTGACGCTGGTACGCCGCGACGCTATTCATTCCCAGATACTGCCCGAGGATCAAAAACATCCACCGACAATCTGGGTGGCTCCTGATAATAGCTGTCTGAAGGATTTGGATCTGGAAAAGCCTGTTGAGCTTGTTTCGAAGCTGGGGCGATTGAAAGTCAGCGTCCGGAGGCTGCCGGATCTTCATCGCGATGTTGTTATCTACCGCCGGGGCGACTGGATCAGCAAAGGTGGTGGTGTCAATCAGCTGATTGAGTCCCGATTAACCGACATCGGCTCCGGTGCCGCATATTATGATCAGTTTGTGAGGTTGGAGAACGCTTAGGGTTGGCCTTCGGCGTCAAATAGGTTTCAGGTGTCAGTGTTCAGGTGTCAGCGTTTGCATTCCTGACACCCGACACCTGACACCCGGATCGTAAGAACCCAGCTGCCTGTAATCAGCAACCCGTACAAGAGAGATTTTGAGTACAAGAGAGGTTTGAAATAATGCCGAAACCACCCAGGCCGCCTGAAGAATTGCTGGAAATATGCAATGGCTGGTCCGAAGCTGTCGAGGAGATTTCCGGGGATGCGGCACGTATGGAATTTTTCCAAAATGAACTGCCGGGCTTTCTCCGGAAACAAACGGTATTTGAGAAGCTGTTAAGAAACATAAAAAAGGGCAGCCCTTATCCGGATTTGCGCCAGGCCCAGATAATTGATGATGAGATTCTGCTGTATCTTAATCCGAAGCGGCTTTTTTCCCTTCGCATGTTCCTTTACGGCCCCGGAGAATATACCCCGATTCATGATCATTCATCCTGGGGTGTCTCGGGTCCGGCAGCCGGAGAACTGGGAGTGATCCGCTACGTACGCGAAGACGATGGCAGCGTTGATGGATACGCCCAATTACTGCAGGCGGCCCCACTTTATCTAATGCCCGGAGAAATCGAACTGACCCGCCCCTTAAACGAAGGCATTCATCAAACGGGAAACCCGGTTGACGGCGTAACGATTATGGTTAGTATTTATGGAAGCCCCATTCGACGGCCTTACATCAATTGCTTTGATTATAAGGCCAACAAAGTTGAGAGATTGTACCCGCCACGCATAAAGAAAAAGATGCTGGCCGCGCAAGCACTCAAAAATTTTTCCTAAATGGAAAAATGATAGGTGTCAGGTTTCGGGTGTCAGGTGTCAGAAATGCAAACGCTGACACCTGAAACCTGTTTAACTGGGAGTGACCTATGCCACAGAAGAAAAACTATGATGTCATCATCTTGGGTACCGGGCCGGCGGGGTTACAGGCGGCGATTCATGCAGCCCGTAAAAAAGTTTCTGTACTGGTACTGGGTAAAGAGACCAAGAGCAGCCTGTTTCATGCCCATGTAGAAAATTTTTGCTGCATTTTTAATATCACCGGAGAGGAAATGCTGAATGTCGGCCGCCAGCAGGCTGCTAATTTTGGTGCTGACTTACTTGACGAAGATGTTTTGAGCATATTGCCTGATGGACAGCAGTTTAAAATTATTTCCGAGAGTGGCACTGAACTGATTTGCCGATCGCTTATCGTCGCCACCGGAACGGCACGCAACAAATTAGGTGCTCCCGGCGAAAAGGAATTCTTGGGCCGCGGGGTCAGTTATTGTGTGGAATGCGATGCCAATTTTTTTAAAGGAGAAGATGTCGTCTTTATCGAACTGGGTGCCAGAGGCGTTATGGAACTGGCGACCCATATTGGGATCCAATTTGACGATGAAATGAAATATATCGCAACCAACAAAAAAATGGAAACCAACGTGCCGGGTGTTTTTGCTGCCGGTGATATTTGCGGTCCGCCCTGGCAGATGGCAAAAGCGGTGGGTGAAGGTTGCGTCGCCGGCATCGCCGCCGCCACCTATGCTAAAAAGTCAAAAAAATCCGATTAGCTTGCTGCTGGCTGAGCCTGTAAATTATTTAAATTAACCGCAGACTCACGCAGACTACCGCAGACCTTTTGCCCGGGCGACCCGCCCGGACAAAAACTTTACATCGCTTCGCGATAACAAACACCTAAGTGTTAAATCTATTAAGGCCAGAATACCTCTTCATTAAGGCAACCATTGATTTGTTTTTTTTGCCCGGAGGGCATGCTGTTTTTCCTTGGCCAAGTCGGCCAAGGAAAAGGTAAAATTAATGTCTGCGCTTGTCTGCGTATGTCTGCGGTTTAGTAAAAACTTTTCGGTGATGGCCATGAAATTTTGTTGTCTTTGAAAATGATATGAAGAATCGGAGAGCCGGTTTTAGGCCTTGGCAGGTGCTGGGTCTTGCTGTTTGGCGTAGCGCTGGCGGATGCTTTCGATTGCTTTGCGGGCTGCTTCAGCCTGGGCGGTCTTTGCACCTGCTAGTTTTTTGAGGAAAGCTTCGGAATTGGTGGTGCCAATTTTACCCAGGGTGGCGATGGCAGCTGATAGAATAGCGGTATGATGCGGGGAGGAAGATTTTTTTAGCCGTTTAAGGATTCCTTTCTTTCGTCCGTTGATAATCTGGGCGATTTCTAGAACAGATTCTTCGACGATTTGGATGTTTTTAATGTTGATTACGGTCCCCAGGGTTCTGATGATATTACATACTTTACGGCTGTGCTGGGCCGCGGCTTCTTCTTCTTCCGGAATCTCGGTTTTGATGATTTGAATGATTTTGGCTACAGAAGTATCTGATAGCGGGGCGAGCTCACTCAATGCAGCTGTCGCCCGCCACTGAACCTTGTCATCGGGATCCTCCAGTGCGTCGATGACAATTTGCTCGGCATCAGGGGCCTTTAAAGCCAGGAAGGTATTTAAGGCCTCGTCCCTCACCCGGGGGTGCTCGTGTGATATAAATTGACGTGCCCGCTCGATGCCTTCTTCACCTTTGCCTACAGATCTGAGAATCATCAGGGTGTTACGTAATAAATACCAGGGCTGGTCAGGATTGCCCAAAGATTTGAGAACCCAGCGACGGGCCATCTCACCCTGCTGGATCAGAGCATCGGTTGCGAATTTGCGGGCCTGGCGGTTTTCAGTTTCGCTGAGAACTTTGCTTAAAATCTCAATTCCTTGAGGACCCAGCAAAGCGGCGATTTCATCAATAATTTGACGTTGGGCATCGTCCGTGCTTGCATATGCAGTCACCAGGTCCTCTGTCAAATTTTTATAAATAAATCTTTGCGGCGTGGGGGATAGACTGCTGTCATTTTTAAAGGCCTCATTATCTTTGCCGGCTCTATCCGCTGCCCGGGTTAGCAAAAGGGCAATTTTCCAGTCGTCATCTTCAAAAAGCGTCGGAAAGATCCTTCGGCAAAATTTCACCAGAACCACCGCATCGTCGGTTGTTTCAACATTCAGGATCCTGCGAACATAGGCCGCTACGTGCGCCTGTGCATCTCTGGTCATGACCAAGGTGTTTACCAGATATTGAACATCCGGTGGCAGTTCCTCAAAAGTGAGGATCTCATTTAAATAGAGTTCTTCAAGGAAGCTTTGCGCTCCTCTGACATCCTCCATTACCATTCGGCGGACGACCCATTTCAGAATGCGTTTGACGCTGTCAACCCGCCTGACCAAAGTCGGATTATCCAAATCTTCCGCATGTTTTTCCCGCAGATCTTTGAGCTCGGCAAAAATGAATTGGGATGTTGGCAACAGGGTTTCTAAGGGAAAAGTTTCGATAATTACCTGCTCGATGTCTTCCTTCTCAATGCCATCCACATGTTCGGCGATGATGTAACAATTGATGACTAGATCTTTTAGAAACTCGGGGTGCCTGAGAGGACGGATGATATCCTGGATAATTTGGAGTTTTAGGGTTCGAACTTGTTCGTCGGTACCCCCCTGAAACATGGGCAGCATTTTAAGATCTTTAGCCAGACGTTGAATCGCCATTTCGACCCGCCATGGAAGGTTTAATTCAATCATGATCAGGTCGTCCATAAAAACCGTGGATATTTCGGTAATGCCGTGCTCAGCCAGAGCCGAGGATAGCAACTGACCAATTTCACGGCCCTCACCGCTGTCGGCCTTGGGATCGCTCATGATATCCACAAAGGCTTCGAAATGCTCCAGGGTGATATCATTTTTAATGGCAAAACTTACCAAAGCTTTGCGTTTGAAATATTCTGTCAATTTGGGAAGAAATAATTCAGCCATACCCGTGCCAACGAGTGTTCGCACATTAACCGGTTCATCAAGAATTCCGCTGATGAGGATATCGACTTTTTGGCGGGTTTCCTGCTTGGCGATCTCGACCTGCCTGGATTCGCCCAGACAGCTTTGAAACTTATCATATAAACCCTGCTTGGCGCCTTCAGCTCCGGGATGATCCGCAGCATAGTAACCGCTTCGAAGCATCGCTTTGGTCAGGTCCATGAGAAACTCACCGGAAGGCTTAACTTTTGTTCTTTCTTCCGGGGTTAGATCCTTTTTCTCAACGGTGGGCGCAACGGTGAGTTCAAGTTGCGGCACTTCCTCTCTCTCAACCTTTTCCTGTGCGACTGCTTTCCGCAGCCAATCCAGGGAAAGTTTAGCCTCGCTTTCGTCTTCGAGAGCGTCTTCTTGAATCACAGGAGGTGGGGCTGTTTTTGCTGGCGGTTTCAGTCCCAG
>JASFIX010000112.1:0-9296 GCA_050122435.1 Desulfobacterales bacterium | reverse complement strand
AATCTTTTTGATGCGCCTGCGGTGTTTATTTTTACGGTAGACAAAACAATTTTACAGGAATACGCCATGCTCGATGTGGGTTTGATTTTGCAAACCTTCTGTCTGCTGGCACATGACAAAGGTTTAGGCACCTGTATAATGGCTGCGTCCGTTATGTACCCTGAAATTACAAGGGAGGCCTTCTCAATTCCCGAGACGAAACGCCTGGTAATGGGTGCCGCTCTCGGCTGGCCTGATACGCAAGCGCCCGTGAATTCATTCAAAAGAGATAGGGGGCAACTGGAGGAATTTGTAAGATGGGTTCGGTAACAACAAGTGAGCTAAAGTTACAAGTGAACTAAAGTGACTAAAGTTAAGGAATTCTGTCCATTTTTTTGGATTCACCGCGGAGACGCAGAGCACGCAAAGAGAAAGTTTTATAAAAAAACTCCGCGCCCTCTGCGTCTCTGCGGTGAGATAAATTAAATCAAGACAATGGAGCGCAGCGACACCATAACTTTAGGCACTTTTAACTTTAGAACACCATTGGCACCTTTTGCTCTATCTGCGAGGACAAACGCTGTTTATGAGATAGCCAATAGAACACCTATCTCCATGTGATCTTCGGTGGCTTGCGTTCGGGGAGACGGAAATATTTTGCCCTGGGGTAGCCCAGTATCATCGGGTAATGGTGCGTATGGCCTTCGGGGAGACCGATGGCTTTTAGAAGCGGCTTCCAGGTCAGCAAGGCAGCCTGAAGTATTCCCGCCCAGCAGGCGCCAAGCCCCATGCTGGGGGCAGCCAGCTCCAGATAGGATAATGCCAAAGTGAGATTTACCGTACCGTTTAGATCTTCCTTGGGTGCCGAAGCCACAATTAGGGTCGGCGCGCTCCTTAATACCGCATCATAGCCGACATCCCAGGCGGCAACAATCCCGGGGATAAAGGGCATTTTAGCGGCTTGCGGGTCTTTTTCGAGCAAGGCTCGTGCCCAGTCCGCTGCCATTTCGGCAAATCCTTTGACGGTATCCTTGTCGTTGAAAACCAGCCACTCGACCAGCTGGGCATTGCTGGCGGTTGGGGCATAGCGGGCAATCTCAATTAATTTTTTTATTTTTTCCCGTTCGACCGGTCGATCTTTGAAGGAGCGGATGGAACGGCGTGAGCGTAGAAATTGGATCGCCTGGGCTTCATTGATGACCGATTCCTTTTGGATCGGTGGACAATTTTCAATGGGAACCATTTTATGGTTCATTGCACCATGTGGGCAGACCGCCACACAATGGCCGCAGGCGATACAGAGCGGTTCACCGCCCGACACCAGTTCCGGATAGCTTTCTTTGTCTTTGAGGCGGATAAGGCCCCTGGGGCAGTCACTGGCGCATAATCCGTCCTGCTTGCACTTGTTTTCATCGATAATTAACAGGCTCATTTTTATTTTCCTTTCAAAAATTGCCTAGTAGGAGAAATATACTCAGAACCTTTCTCAAAAATAGTAGATCATGTAATCTGGTTAGCCTGTTGAGCCGGTTGAGCCAGTTTAGCCCGTTAAAGAAGGAAAAATGTCTAATTTTATTTTTACCGGCCAACGGCCTAACGGGTAACGGGCTCAACCCGAAAACCGTAGATGCATTTTTGAAATAGGTTTTATTTGCCTTTGAACTGCGGCGGGCGTTTTTCCAGAAAGGCGCTGAAGCCTTCTTTGCAATCTTCAGACTGCCCGACGATTCTGCTGCCTTCTTCTTCGACTTTCAGGCCGGCATCCAGGCCTTCATAGGCGCCGGCCGCTATCGCTCGCAAAACGCAGCTAACAGCCACCGGCGGTCTTGTTGCCAGCTTTTCGGCTAAGGCCCTGGCATCATCCATCAGGCGCCCCGGCGCTGATACCTGATTGACTAAACCGGCTTCCAATGCTTCGGTTGCGTTTATTTTTTTGCTGAACAGGATCATGTCTAACGCTTTTGCCTTTCCGACCAGCAGGGGCAAACGCTGGGTACCGCCCCAGCCCGGGATAATACCCAGATTCAGCTCGGTCAGGCCGACCAGGGCCTGCGGCGTATTTTCCATTATCCTGAATTGACAGCACATGGCCAATTCCAGGCCGCCACCCAGAGCATAACCGTTGATGGCGGCAATGACCGGTTTCGGAAAACGATCGATGCGGCGCCATAGCTGCCGGGCTTTAGGACTTGTTTGATGGGCTTTGCCGGCATCACTGACGTCAAAGCCGGCTGAAAAACATTTTTCACCGGCGCCGGTGATGATGACCACGCGCACATCAGAATCATTTTCAATTGCGTCCAACACCTGTTCAAAATCTTGCATCGTGACCCAGTTCCAGGCGTTGACCGGGGGATGGTTGATGGTGATGGTTGCCATATGATTTTGTTTTGTCAGAATGATATTATCTAGTTGCATGAATTGACTCCTTGGGATTTTCCAGAATAAGCGAATAGATTCCCGAACTCGCAGCGGTTGGGACCCAAAACCAGTTGTCATCCAGTTTTCTCGAACACCGCCGCGATTCCAAGACCACCACCGCCACAAATACATTCGAGCCCGAAGCGTGCATCGCGGCGGGTCATTTCGTGCAGCATCGTTACCAGGACCCGGGTTCCGGTACAGGCCACGGGATGTCCGAGTGAAATGCCCGAGCCGTTTACGTTGATTTTCCCGTAATTTTTTTGCTTTACTCCCATATCCTTTAGATCAGCCAATACCTGAGCCGCGAAGGCCTCCTGGATCTCGATGATATCGATATGATCGAGGGAAACGCCTGCCGAATTTAACGCTTCTTTGGCTGCCAGAGGAACGGTTCTATAGGTGTGACGGGGATCATCACCGACCACCACACAGGACCTAAGACCGGCCAAAGGCGCCAGCTTTAGGTCCGCTGCTTTTTGTGCGGAAGCCACCACCACGGCCGCTGCCCCGTCGTTTTCGGTGGATGAGTTTCCAGCGGTACAGACACCGCCCAATACCGGTTTCAACCGGCTGAGCTTTTCAAGGGAGGTATCCGGGCGTGGGTTTTCATCACTGTCAACGATTACGGGTTCACCTTTGATGCGGGGAACGGTTACCGGTATGATCTCCTCTTTGAATTTATCGGATTGCATGGCTGCACAGGCCTTTTGATGGCTTTCAAACGCCCATTGATCGCAGGCCTCCCGCGTGATTCCTTCTTCCTGGGCAGCGGTTTCGGCCCAGGTCATCATCGCCGGCAGCACCCCGTACCGCGCTTCGGGCTGAGACATCACCCGTGCTCTTTGAATGCGATCATAAAAAGGCAGGCCCCAGATGCTCAAATCTCCGTGGCCCCGCGGCCGGCCCTGACCGCCACCGATGCCCCATTTAATGTTGCCGGGAAGAAAAAATTCAGCATTGCTCATGCTTTCAACACCTCCGGCCACGATAATTTCTGCCTGACCGGACTGGATCAGCGCAGCTGCCAGGCGCACCACTTCCAACCCGGTACAGCAGCGCCGGTCAATCGTAACTCCCGGAATGGACTCGGGCCAGCCGGCTGTAAGCAATGCCATGCGGGCGATATTGACATATTCGCCGTTCTGGTAGGATTGCCCCAGAATAACCTCATCCACATCGTCAGGTTTAATATTCACCCTTTTTACGGCTTCATCTATCACCAATGCCGCAAGATCATAGGCTTCAACAGTTTTAAGTGCCCCCATATAACGTCCGACCGGGGTTCTTACCGCACTTAGAATAACCGCTTGATTCATCAAGATTCTCCTTTTATAGCGGTTGTCATAAATATGTTCCGTTTACCGGATATTCTAACAGGCGAAAATGCAAGCTGTAGACCCCTGAAATGATAATCAACATGACAACCGCTATATCATTATTTTTATATAAAAAATTATTAGAGCGTTTGGGACCAGTTATACTTATGAATAACCCAAACAGATTTAGAAAACTGCATGTATCGGAACGTTATGATGGCAAACGCTCTAAGAGGTTACGCGAAATGATCAGGCGCTGGATTTCGCTGGTTCCCTCAAATATCCGATATAGTCTGACATCCCGTAAATACATCTCAATTAGGGACTTTTTCAGATAGCCATCGTCTTCAAAAATATCCATCGCTCTATCTGCGATCCTGCTGGCCGTTTCCGTACAAAAGAGTTTCACCATCGACGCTTCATGGACGACATTGTTGCCCTGGTCCCGGAGCCATGCCGAATGATAGAGCATTTGTCGGGCGGCATAAATCTCGGTTGCCATATCTGCCAGCGTGAACTGGCTGGACTGCAGCTCATCGGCGGAAACGCGGGATTCCATTTCACTTTTGAGCCTTTGTATGCAGAGCTCCAAAAGCTTTTGTGAAGCACCCAATGCGGCCGCTCCAATTGTCAATCGCCCCTTGTCCAGCACCCGCATTGCCGTCCTAAAGCCCTGACCCACCATGCGCATGCCACCAATTACATTTTCTTTCGGAATCCGACAGTTTCGAAAAATCAATTCATTTGTAAGCGTACCGTGCATACCCATCTTCTGATCCGGTTTGCCGACCGTAAACCCCGGCATGTCGCTTTCAATGATAAAAGCCGTAAATCCCCCCCGGGTGCGCTTGTTTTCATCTGTTACGGCGATGGTTGTAAAAATATCGGAACAGCCACCGTTGGTAATAAAAAGTTTAGTGCCGTTTAAAATCCAGAAATCTCCTTGCAGCACAGCATTTGTGCTGATCTGAGCTGCATCTGAACCGGCATTTGGTTCTGTCAGTGCAAAAGCCGCCGTCGACTGGCCTGACGCAATGCGGGGAAGGTACTTTCGTTTTTGTTCCTCGGTACCATCAAACAATATTCCCATGGATCCGATACCGTTGTTGGTACCGATTCTTGACCGAAAACTGGCGTTGGCCCGGGTCATTTCCTCATAAACCAATACTTCTGACAGGGTTGAAAGTCCTATACCGCCGTACTTCTCAGGGATTGAAAGGCCGAACAGTCCCAGAAGCCGCATCTCTTCAACAATTTCTTCCGGTATCTTGCCTTCTTTTTCCACCTGCGTGGATATGGGGTCTAACCGTTCTTTGACAAAGGTTCTGACCCTTTCAATGACATTGAGTTGTCTTGCGGGAATCGTATATTCCATATTAACTTTTGTCCGTATTCTGGACTTTATTGCCGTCTTTGTCATATTGATACCACCCTTTACCGGTTTTGCGACCCAGGTGGCCGGCTTTAACCTTGCGTCTTAACAAAAGCGGCGGATACCAGCGGGGATTACCGGTTTCTTTAAACACGGCCATCAACGCCCCATAGGTAACATCCAATCCCACCATATCACCGGTCTCAAATACACCCATTTTTCTGCCGAGACCCAGTCTCAGTCCCTTGTCGATATCTTCGACAGTGGCCACGCCCTGTTCGACCAGCCGCATGGCTTCAATGGTGGACGGGAAGTTGATGCGGTTGATTACAAATCCGGCAACATCCCGATTAACCATGATGGGTTCTTTGCCGATCTTTTTCACAAATTCCTGCCCAATTTTAGCGGTTTTATCGGTTGTTGAAATTCCTTTAATGACTTCAACCACCTGCATCATGGGAACCGGGCTAAAAAAATGCAGCCCGAGCACCTTATCGCCTCGACCGGTGACCGCTGCCAGTTCACTAATCGGTATGGCCGATGTATTGCTGGCAAGCAGCGTATGCGTTGGGCACAATTTGTCGAGTCCCTCAAAGATCTGCTGTTTAAGTTCAAGTTGCTCGAACACCGCTTCGATTACCAGATCGATGTCTTTGGTTGAATCCAGATCCGTGATCGGGGAGATACGATCAATGATGGTTTCTTTTTTCTCAGCCAGTTTGCCTTTTTCAATAAATTTGCCCACCGACCATTCGATGTTTTTGATGGCCTTGTCGAGGGCCTCCCGGGAGACATCGTTCAAAATAACTTTGATGCCTGCCTGAGCACAGACCTGGGCAATACCGCTGCCCATCAATCCGGAACCCACAACCAGAACTCTTTTCACTTTCATGGTTTTCCTCCAATAATGTTAGCGAATCCATCTTCGACAACATTTCGTTTTATTTTACGTGTCAGAAAAGAGTGGGTGTCAGGTGTCAGGTTTCAGGTGTCAGCAAACATAAGACAGTCTGCAGAATCTGATAATTCTCAACATCTTCGGATTTGCAATCCTGACACCCGACACCTGACACCTTAGTAATCGTGAGTTGTTTGATTTTTGTGGGACAAGACACTAGAGGCCCAGATAGGTTTTCCGCAGAATTTCATCCTGCAGCAATTCGTCACCAATCCCTTCCGCAATGATCTTGCCGGAAGAAAGGACATAATTGCGGGAAGCCATTTTAAAAACCGTGCTGACTTCCTGTTCCACCAGCAAAATCGTAATGCCGAGGGATCGAATCTCCGCTATTTTTTCAAATACTTCTGCCCGTAGAATCGGAGCCAGCCCGGTGGATGGTTCATCGATGCACAAAAGCTTTGGGCCTGACATCAGCGCGCGTCCGATGGCAAGCATTTGCTGTTCGCCGCCGGACAGTGTTCCCGAAATTTGTTTTGACCGCGCTTTCAAGACCGGGAACAACTGATAGACGCTTTCCAGGTTATTTTCAATCTGGCTGCTATCTTTGTCCAGATAAGCGCCGGCACGCAGATTGTCCAGAACCGACATCTCGCGAAACGGGCGCCGTCGTTCAGGGCAATGAATCAAGCCTTTTTTGACAATGTTGTGGGCCGGGGTCTTATCGATCCTTTCACCCATAAAGCGGATGGTTCCTTCGATGGAGATATCTTCCTTGGCAGATCGACGGGTGATCTCTTTTTCCCAGTTTACCAGGCCGGTGATGGCTTTGAGCAGGGTGGATTTTCCGGCGCCATTGGGGCCTACCAGGCTGACGAGTTCACCTTCATCAACGCCCATACTCAGATCATTGATCAGCACCGCCTTGTCGTAACAGACCGTCAAATTGGCAACTTCAAGCAGCAAATCTAAATACCTCCTTCGCCCAGGTAGGCCTCGATGACCTGTGGGTCGTTGACAACTTCCTGCGGTGTTCCTGCGGCGATGATAGTTCCGAAGTTGAGCACGATAATTCGATCAACGATTTTCATCAGTTGCTGCAGCTTGTGCTCGACAATAATCATGGCCGGGCCTTCGCTGTGCAAGCGGCCAAAGCGGCCGCCTTTGTGCAGCCGCTTGATGGACTTGGCCATCAATTCCGTCTCTGCCGGGCTCAATCCGCCAAAGGGCTCATCCAAAAGCAGCAAATCGGGCTCGGTGGCAATGGCCCGGGCGACTTCCAGACGTTTCAAGTCGCCCTGGGAAAGGGTTGACGCCTTCTCCAGGGCCATATCGGATATGCCGGCAAACTCAAGGGCGTCCATGGCCTTGGCTTCCACCCGTTTAACCCACTCGCCGCGTTTCATGGCCCGGGGACTCAGACAGGAGACCATGACATTGGCAATAATCGGCAGGCGGCGAAACGGCCGCATGTTCTGAAACGTACAGGCAATGCCCAAATTAACGATATCCCATGTTTTTTTACCAACGATTTCTTTGCCTTTGAAGCGGACACTACCTTCATCCGGTTTTAAAATCCCGGTGATCAGACGCAGCAGGGTTGTTTTGCCCGCGCCGTTGGGCCCAATCAAGCCGATAATTTCATGCCGACCCATCGAAATGCTGGCACTGTTGACTGCGCGCAGGCCGCCGAATTCCTTGGTCAGTTCCTCAGTTTCCAAAAACGGCTGGCTCATCTCAGGCTTCCTCCGCTTCTTCCCTCAGTTCCCGGCGTGATATCTTGCCCACATCGGTTTTCGGCAACTCTCCTCGAAATTCAATAATTTTAGGCACCTTATAATGCGCCAGATTTTCTTTACAAAATTGGATGATTTCTTCCTCTGAGACTTTGCCCCTGGCCTCGCTTTGCAAAACCACGTAGGCTTTGATATTTTGCCCCACCTTGGGGTCGGGCACACCTACAACTCCAGCAGCTTTAATCTGAGGATGCTTGTAGAGGACTTCTTCCACATGCCGGGCAAATACCGAATACCCCTTATATTTGATCAGATCCCTTTTGCGGTCAAAAAAATAAAAATACCCTTCATCATCCATTCGAACCAGATCTCCGGTTCGGAGCCACTTTTTACCATCGATTTCGATGATGGCTTCTTGGGTTTCTTGCGGTCTGTTCCAATACTCTTGCATGACATTGGGGCCATAGATAATGAGTTCACCCACCTCGCCGGGGGGCATAAATTCGGTACTGTCATGACTAACGACAGCAGCCAGGACATTCGGAACGGGCACACCAAAAGAACCGTTCTTGGGCCTATGATAAGGACTGCCGTGATTTAGGGAGGTCGTTTCAGTCATGCCATGGCCTTCCAATATTTTTGAACCCGTCCGTTTCTCCCAAGCATTAATAGTGGACTCGTGAAGGGTGTCCGCGCCACAACCGATCATCTTCAGTCTCTTCCAGTTTACTTGGTTTGTTTTTTCATACTCTTTAAGGTATTCATACAAAGTAGGCACACCAAAAAATGCGGAAGCCTGATAACGTTCCATGGCCGAGAGGATGTCATCAATATCGGGTGTGGTGAAAAGGACGAGAGTGGCGCCTTGAATCAGGTTGGAGATCATCACGACAGCCTGTCCGTAAATATGAAAAAATGGTAGAAAGGCAATAACCACCTCCTGATCCGTTGATTGGGGCCAGAACGCATTGCCCTGAAATGCAGTGGCCAACAGGCTCCGATGGGTCAGAACAGCAGCCTTGGGAAGTCCGGTCGTTCCTCCCGTGTAAGGCAGGGCGGCGATATCCTTGCTTGGCTCAATCTCGATTTGAGGTGGTTGTGGTGGATATTTTTTAATCAAAGCTTGAAATTGATGAAGACCAGCCTTTTCCATGACCTTGGGGGTCGGCACGTGCATTTCACCGTAGGCCTTGCTCAAAGCACTTTTTCCTAAAAACTTCTTAAGTGGAGGCAGGTATTCAGCGATATTAGTGAGGATTATATTCTTGAAGGCATAACCGGTCTTCTCCACGTTTTCATAGAGGATATCCTGACAGATAATCGTATTGGCACCACTATCCTCAAGCTGGTGCTTTACCTCTTTGCTGGTGTAAACAGGACTGATAGGCGTTACCTTTGCCCCAAGCTTTAGTGTGGCAAAATAAGCGATAACATATTGCGGACAATTTAAAAGAAACAAAGATACCGTATCGCCCTTGACCACATCGAGATGGGCCAGAGCCGATGCAAAACGGTCGATCAATTCCTTAAGTTTCCCGTAACTAATTTTCTTGCCGTAAAAAATTAACGCT